>NZ_QUGD01000030.1:0-32574 GCF_003478795.1 Clostridium sp. AF21-20LB
ATTGACGTTATCGAAAAGGCCGTCCAGATTTCCCATGATACCATCGACGAGCAGACCTTTCAGCCATTCAACGATTGCGTCGATGATAAAGTCCATACATCAGCTCCTTTTCTGGAAAAGGGACAACGGGTGACATTTAGCTGAACAGCCCGGACAGCAGAGGGATAAGCTGAAGGCCGATCAGAACGACACCGCCGCCAGCCATGAGCTGTTTTATTCCCAATTAGGTGTAAAACTCTGCTCGATGGCGGGCGGCGGCGTACAAAAAATCTATATGGTGTTTTTAAGAGAACCGTCCCGGCGGGACAGGTCAGGCAGTGACCTGTTCCACCTCCGGGATGGGTTTGAGATTAAAATGAATTTCGATAGAAATGTGTCTTGTTTTATCTTCGTCAATGCGCTCATGCACGACGATTTCTTTGATTAAGCGGTTAAGGGTGGCTGCGTCCAGCTCTGTGATGTTGGCGTATTCCTGAATGGCTTCCACCCATTGTTTTGCGTCATTGGCAAGCTGGACTTCATCGGACAGCCGCTTTCTGCCCTCGGACACCTTTGCTTTAAGCTCCGTCTGCTCGGTCTGTGTCTTTTCCAGCATGGTGTTGAAATTCTGCTCACTGATACGCCCTGCAATCATATCCTCATAAAGCCGCATGACCATTTTATCCAGAACCTCAATCCGTTCCTCGTCCCTTGTAAGGGAGCGTTCCATTGCTTCCCGCTGTTCCCGCTGCTCGGCTTCACAGGTATTAGTCAGGCGGTCGGCAACCGCTTTCCCGTCCATCAGGCAGCTCTGGCACATTCCCGGATTTTTCGCAGCACATGGCTGTAAAGGGTGTCATAGTCAATCCGGTGCTGGGTGCAGTGGTTCTTTCCAAAGGCATTGTAGGTCTTGCAGGAATAAATCTGCTGGGGATGTTTTGCGTTTGTATAGCGTATCGTCAGCGACTTCCCACACTCGCCGCATTTTATCAGTCCGGCAAACAGGCTGATTTCATTGGTCTGCCCCGGACGCTGGCGGGATTTCAGCTTGTTCTGCACAATGTCAAAGCTCATGCGGTCAATCAGCGGTTCATGCTGTCCCTCCACTACAATCCAGTCCTCCGGCTTCTTTTCCCCAATCGTGCCGATTTTGAAACGGTAGTCTTTTTTCTGGGAAGCAATCGCCCCGGTGTAAACGGGATTCATCAAAAGGTCTTTGATAACGGAGAAGTCCCACATATACCGTCCGTTTTCCGGGTCTTTCTTTTCCCATTTGGTTCGGGTATTGCGAAGCCCCCGTTCCCGGTTCCACCATGTGGGGCAGGGGATTTTTTCTTCCTCCAGCCGTCTGCGGATATAGTTCGGACCATGACCGTTTAGGGCATATCCGAAAATCAGCCGCACAATCGGGGCGGTTTCCTCGTCAATGAGCAGATGGTTTTTGTCCTCCGGGTCTTTCCGATACCCAAACGGGGCAAGACACCCGGTAAACTGTCCTTTCTGCGCTTTCAGAAGATAAGAGGAATGGACTTTCTTGGAAATATCCTTGCTGTACATCTCGTTCAGGATATTCTTGAACGGGGCAATATCGTTGTTATCCCGCAGGGTGTCGATACCGTCATTCATGGCGATATAGCGGACACCATTTCTTGGGAAAAAGTCCTCAATCAAATGCCCGGTTTGCAGATAGTTACGCCCCAGTCGGCTGAGGTCTTTCGTGATGACAAGGTTGATTTGCCTGCGCTCAATGGCTCTCAACATTCTCTGTAAATCAGGACGCTCCATATTAAGACCTGTGAAGCCATCGTCCTGATAGACTGCCACAACCTCCCATCCCTGCTTTTCGCAGTATTTTTCCAGCATATCACGCTGGTTTGCGATACTGGCACTTTCGCCTTGCAGGTCATCGTCCTTTGACAGTCTGCAATAGACCGCTGCACGATAACCCCCGGCAAGTGCCGAACCGATTGTTCTGTATTCCATTTCGTTCATCATAGCCATTTACCCACACAATCCAGACGGTATCTGGCTCTTTTGAACCTCATCTTCATTATACTTCAAATCTTTCTTTTTAGCAAGATATTCTTTCGTATTTGTCTTACCGTATTTCTGGGAAATCAGGCTGACGAACACATCGGTTGCGTCCAGCTCCCCGTCAAACACCGTTGTAACATGAATCTCTGTTTTGTTTTTTGCCATAGGCAGTTATCCTCCATACATGAAAATAGCCAGACAGAGGGTGTCGGCAACGAAGTCCGGCAACGGGCTTCAAAAGACCTTGCAAACAATCTCAATCTGGCGATGGTTACTATTTATACTTTTCTTTTATTTTTCTGTTGTTTTGGTTGTCATAGGGGAGAAAAGCCCAGAAATAAGGGATTTTCCCCGGCAACCGGCTCGGCAACGGGATAGCAACAGGGGGTGCAACGGGCTGTCATTTTCAGAATGGAAGCTCCATCTGTTCTGAGACCTCCACAAAACCGTCCCTCGTTTTTTCAGACGGGTTGCCGGAGTCCGTTGCCGGGTTTTCACGCTCCCAGCCCTTTTGTCTGCCATATTCGGAAAACATTCTTGGGTTCGGGAAGTACCGCCAGCCGGAAATACACTGATTCATAATCTCGTTGATTTCCCGGATTTCCCATTGCTTCGGCTCGTCAAAGGCATGGTTTAAGGCTTCCTTGTAGAGCTGCTTGGAACAGACCATGCTCCCGGTGTACTTATCAAGATACGCCTGTATCATCCCGGCTTTGGTGTCCTCCGGCATAAAATCCCGCTGGTGTTCTTTGAGATACCGCTGCATGGCGGGGCTGAAAGCCAGCTTGAACCTGCCGCTTCGGTAAATCTCCATCGCTTCCGCCCACATCTGCTCGATATAGGCTCTGGAAGCAGCTTCGTCCTCCAAAATGTGAACCTCGGCTTGCTCCGGGTACACCATGACGGGGATAAAGCGGCGGTTGCCGGAACGGTCAAGGGGCAGGAAGTCAAGGGCATTGGAAGTGCCGCCAAACACGCACTGACGGGGGCGGTCTGCCGGGTGGGTTTCATAGGGTATCTTGTAAACCTCTTTCTGCCGGCTTAAAAATGACTTGATTTCCTCAATGCTCTTGGCGTTTGCGGTTGCCATCATTTCCGACATTTCGATAATCCAGTGACCTTGCAGCTTGCGGTACACATTGTCATCGTCCAGCTTCCGCAAATCATCGGAGAACCACTCGTCCCGGACTGCCAGCAGACGGAAGAATGTGGACTTTCCAGCCCCCTGACCGCCTACCAGACAAAGCATGATTTCAAACTTGCACCCCGGCTGAAAGGCTCGTGAGATTGCACCCAGCAGGAACAGCTTCAACGCTTCATAGGTGTAATCGTCTGCGTCAGCCCCCAGAAAGTGCCGCAGACAGAAACGGATTCGTTCTGTCCCGTCCCACACAAGGGCACTTAGGTAGTCCCGGATGGGATGGTACTTGTTTTCATTCGCCACAATCCCGATGGCATTATCAATCTTTTTCTCATTGGTAAGCCCATAGGTTTCTTCCAGATAGAGAAGCAGATACTTCATATCCGTATCGTTCAGGGCTGTGCTTTCTCTGTGAAAACCGATGGGCTTTATGATGTCCTTGCGGTCGGTCAGGATGTTGTATGCGATAGCCCCGGAAAGCAGAGGGTCACGCTGGAATACGGTCAGGCAGTTCCGTATGCTCTGGCGGACACCGCCTTTCTCGGTGGTTTCCAGCCCCGCCTTGATTTCCTCAATGCTCTGGGGCGGCTGCATGGCGTTCATGGTGTTTTTTAGTTCTTGCTGCGTCTGCGGCTGCAAGCTCTGCCATTCGCTGTTCAAGCTGTATCACATCCTTTCCGTAGTCCGCAATCAAAGCCGCTTTTTCCTCTGTCTCCCCGAACAGCAGCACATCCAGCAGATATTCCACATGGGCTTGCTTTTGTAAGGCTTCCACAAACCGGGGATGAAAGGCTTCCTCTGGGGAGTGCGGGGCATATTCCGTTCTCCATACCATAAGCAAGTGGAGATAATCGGCAAGGATACGGAAGCAGCGGTTCTTTGCTTCCTGAAACTGTTCCTCCGGGGATTTCTGCCGGGGCTTGGGCTTTTTTGCCTTTCCCGGCGGTTTCCAGTCCTCATAGGAAAGCCCAAAGTCATTTGCCAGTTGTACGGCGGCTTCTTTCTTTGCCAGCCCATACAGGGCGGCGGCAAAATCAATCACATCCCCATCCGCACCGCAGCCGAAGCAGTGGTAACGCCGATCCAGCTTCATGCTTGGGGTTTTATCATTATGGAACGGGCAGCAAGCCATCCCGTTCGACCTACATGGATTCCATAATGCTCCGCAGCCTGTCTTGTTGTGACGGACTGCTTCACAGCTTCAAATACATTCAAATCTATCCCTCCTTGAAAATAAGAAAAGCACCTGACATTCTCTGATTGAAAATGGCAAGTGCCTGTTAAAGTTCCATATCCTGTTGTCTGTGTTTCGCCTGTGCCGGGGCGGTTCTTTGAGCCTTTTTCTCGTCTGCCTTATCCTGCAAGACTTCCTTGATGGGCTGCTTCTTAGGCGGCTCTTTACTTTCCTCTGTGCCGGGTGTGGCTTTCCGTACCCAGTAGCGGATGTCCCGCAGCTTCTTCAAATCCTCCTGTACCTCGGTCAGTGGTACTTTCAACTCTGCGATTTCTTCCAGAAGCGTTTCCTGCTCCTCTTGCAGCTCCTTTTGGGTACTGTCCTTATCATCTGGGTGCTTGGCAAGGTGGGTGGCGGCTTTTTCATACCGGGCAACCTCCGAGTGTTCCTGTTTGAATTTCTCCTTTGTTTTCTTAAAAAATATCTTCTGGTACTTCTCATAGACAGGCTTACATTCCTTGCAGTCTGTCCGGCTGGCAAGAATCCCGTCAATCACTTTGCTTCGGGCTTCCTTTGGCTTCATCTGATTGCGGTAATCTGCGGCTGATTTCCCGGAAGATTCCAGAAATGCTTCTAAGTCCTCCACAGTGGAAAGCCCCTTTTGCTGGAGATAGGACAGGGCTTCGCTGACTGCCTTTAAGTCCTGTGAAGTCCCCCGATTTTGTCCAGACCTCGTCCAGTCCTTCCGTTCTTCCTTTCGTATCTCCATATATTTCATCAGTAGATTGGGAAGAAGTGTCGCTTCCTCCGCCGCCTTTTGTGCAAGCAGTTCTTTCCGTTTTTCTCCCAGCTCGGTAATCCAGCCTTTGAGGTTTTGGATAAGCTGCCGGATGGACTTCATCAGGCGGTTGGCGGCTCTGATTTCCCGGTTCAGGTTGCCGATGTTCGTCTGGATACCCCGCTTTTCCATCTGCCGGACAGCAGCTCCCTCATGGACAGTAGGGATAATATCAAGCCCCTGTCTTTCGTAAGAACGGAGATCTACTCGTTCCGGGCGGTTGTTGGCTTCCAGATAGCGGTTTTGGATGACCTCCCATTCATGCCGCCAGATTTCGCCATATTTGCGGTCGTTCCAGTCAACCGTATCTTCCTTGTGGCTTTTCCACCTGCCGGACGGGAGCTTGATTCGTTCCCCGTTCTTATCAAGTTCATAGACCTTGCGGCTCTTGGGAAGCCATTTCCCACGCTCATCCATTGCCCGCATGGTCAGCATGACATGGGCGTGTGGGTTTCCGTCCCCTTTGTCATGGATGGCAAAATCCACGCACATTCCTTTGGAAACAAACTGCTGGCGGCAGAAATCCCGTACAAGGGCGGCGTACTGGTCGGGCGGTATCTCTCTGGGAATGGAAAGCACCCACCGCCTTGCAAGCTGGGAGTTCCATTGCTTCTCAACAGCTTCGGCAGCGTTCCAGAGGGTGTTGCGGTCTGTGTACTCCAGGGGAGCGTTTGCCGGGAGCAGGATTTCATTGTGGACGATACCACGCTTTTCCGGGTAGTGTTTTACTTCCTGGTCATATTCACAGAACAGCTTTTCGCCGCTCTGGTAAGCAGCGGCGGCAACCGCAGACTGGCGGTGGCTGCGCTGCACAATAGAGATTTCGTTGTGTGGACAGGGCATTTTGTGTTCCTCCTTTCCGTTTTTGGACATAGAAAAAGCAGGATACCTTTTCAGATTTCCTGCTTGTTGTGCCGCTGGGGGCGGCGGGTATTTAGTAATACATTTACATAGTTTTGTGCAAGTACCAAAGTCGCACAATAAATACAATTTGTCCAATAGCATAAGCCCCAATAATAGTGAAACATGGGACTACTGTCATATATCCGGTGAAAATCAAAGCAAAAATAGAAACAGCAATCGTAACATTCATTACCTTGAAGCCACTTGCCATAGCAGCATTACTAAGCGAAATATTTCTCTCGTCATTTTCCTCTATTTCCATTTCTTTGGTTTTCTTAACGAACAAGTCGCACACACCAGATACAATCAGCAAAATTCCAATGAGAGATGTACCTACTACTATTAAGTCGGGACGTGGCACAGGTATTATTTCATGTACTCCCAAACCGTATGTTAGCAATCCTCCCAGTAGAATAATCATTCCTGTAACTGTCATTAAAATCAACAACCTTTTTTTCATAATCAATCCTCCTCGTAAATAAAAATTTCTTCAATACTCATGTTGAAATATCTGGCAATCTTAAATGCCAACTGAATAGATGGGTTATAGCGTCCGTTTTCCAAAGAGCCGATGGTCTGTCGTGATACTTCCAATGCATTTGCTAAATCTTCTTGCTTTATGCCTCGTTGCTTTCGTAATTCTTCCAGGCGATTTTTCATGTCATCCTCCTCTCTTATGGAAAGTTAACTTTCCATGCTTCCATTATATCACATAGTTCTTTTATGTCAAGTTAGCTTTCCATTTGCATTATATTTTATGAAACTTATCGGCTGGGAACAGCTTGCAACGCAAGGTGTCCCCAGATGGCAAGTCCACAAAAGGGTAGCTGGCGGCAGCCAGCGCAGGGGAAGTGTAGCGTCCCCTGTTTGATTTGGAGCAGACCGTGGCTGCGGAAAATCACAGCCCTCCTGCAAGGAGCCTTCGGAGAACGCAATGCACCAACCTCTGGGTGGTGTATAATTGCGCCCTTAGTAAACTAAGGGGTTTCCGGCTTCTCCCGTTCCAGCAGTTTTTTCAATATATCTTGCGTGTCCTGCCTGTGAAAAATGAGTTTCAGCAACAGCATGACATCATCGTCCGTCAGGCGTTCCGGCTCTTGCAGAAAACTTTCCAGCATACCGCCACGAGTACAGAGCCGGTGCGTCCGTTCCTTTCGGGTAAGCTGCTTCAACTGGTGCTGCAATGCCTTTTCATCATTGATGGCTTTCCGCAGTTTCTTTTCGCTTTTCTCCAACTCCCGGTTGAGCTTTCCCAGCTTTGAGGTATCAGGCAAGGGTAGCGCCCTCCTTTCCCGGTATCAGCACATAAATCCTGTTCGGTTCTCCCACGCCCTGACGCACCCGCATGATAAGTCCGGCGGTTTCCAGTTCATTCAAAGAACGCTTGACCGTCATGAGGCTGCGGGACAGGACTGCGGCAATGGCTGTGATAGGGAAGCAGACAAAAAGAATCCCGTTCTCGTCCGCCTGCCCTCTGAAAAGCATAGCGTCCAACATCCGGCAGTACATGACCTTTGCGGTGCTGCTGACTGGAAATCCTGTCAACGCTCTGGGAAATGGCATACAGGGCGGCAATGGTGTGTCTATCGTCATAAATTCAAAATTCATTCGGTGTGTTCCTCCTTTTTCTTTGCTCGTTTGGATAAATAACGGGGGCAGTCAATCACAACCGCCCGGAAGCTCTGCTTGCACCCATGCTGGCATTTCCGGCATAATTCGTTGTAAGTGACACGCCCCCGGTCATTGAGGTAAAAGGAAAGCTCATGCTTCCGCTTTTTGCTCATTCTCGGCATGTTACGTTTCCTCCCGTTTTCGTGTATGGTTTCGGGGCGATTTTCGGCAAAATTACAGCCATAGAGCCGCTAAAATCTCCCGAAGTCTCAGCGATAGTAGACTATCTCCCTATCAAATTGTCGTGTTTCGGTATCATTTCGGTGTCAGTTCGCCAGTTCTCCCCGGTGTCGTTCCTCCCCTGAATCTCACAGCGGCGTATCGCTCCCTTTGGTACGCTCGTTTCGGTCAGGGTTCCTCCATATCCCTGCCAAAAGTCATGGCGCTACATCGCCGGGGAAGCATATCCCACACAGGCTGGTCATTCGATTGGAATAATCCATCGATGAACTACCTGTATCATAGAACATTTTTGTGCCCTGTGCCGTATATCCACAAAGTAGGAATCAGGGGGAAAATCAGAAATTTCCACGATTGCGGAAAGTGTGATATAATCCAGTTAAACGGCAGAAATAAAACCACCGGAAAGGAGCGTGCGCCCATGAAAGTTGCAACAAGCATACAGGAACGCCTTTGGGAACTCCGCAAAGACAAAGGCTTAAATCTGGAAGAACTATCAAAGCTGACGGGCATTTCTAAATCAGCCCTTGGCAGTTATGAAAAAGAGGATTATAAGGAAATCAATCATGGCAACCTTATCACGCTGGCAGACTTCTATGGGGTTTCCGTCGATTATCTGCTGTGCCGGACAGAGAACAGGGAGCAGATCAACACGCCACTGACGGAGCTGCATTTGAACGATGAGATGGTGGCACTGCTGAAAAGCGGTCGGATTAACAACCGTCTGCTCTGCGAACTTGCCACCCATAAGGACTTTATCAAGTTTCTTGCGGACATTGAGATTTATGTGGACGGGATTGCCACCATGCAAATCCAAAATCTCAACTCCCTTGTTGATACCGTCCGGCATGAAATTATTGAACGGTATCGCCCCGGCGAAGATGACCCGCATTTGAAGGTGCTGCAAGCCGCACATATCAGTGATGATGAGTATTTCAGTCACATGGTTCTGGATGACCTCAACCTGATTATCCGGGATATTCGGGAATTCCACAAAAAGGACAGCGAGAGTGCGCCCCAAACTACCGTTGCCGATGAACTGAAAGAAAATCTGGAAGCGGTCGAAAATTTCAAGGGCAGTCGAGATGAAAAACTGGTTATCCTTTACTGCAAGCAGCTTGGTATCAACTATAAAAACCTGTCAGAAGAAGAATTTCGCTGGTTCATTCGTATTCTCAAAAAATCAAAGAAAATGGGAACGCCTATCAGCCAGAGGAAAAAACGGTAAAGGAAAACCGCTGTTGCATGGTTTGTTGGATTCCATGTAGCAGCGGTTTGTGCTGTGGTTATTATTTCATTCGTTTTCTTAATATTCGGCGATAATTTGTTTCTCCCTTTGGTGCGTCCTGTATAATTTCCAACACACCATCTTCAAGCATTTTATCAATGCGATTGGAAATCCATACATCACTAATTCCAAGTTGATATTTTCCTAAAACATTACCTATGACAATAGCCATTTTGAATTGCTCTGGCTGTTCCGCAATTTCACGAAGAATGAAACTATCATATATATCTTCTGAAACGCTTTGCAATTTACCATTTAACATTGCACGCAAAGGTGCATTTTCATTTTGAAGTTGATTCCATTTCATAGTACAAGCTGAAAGAAATACAGGATTAGCTTTCTCTTGTAGAGTTATATAGTTTCCCCATTCGCCAGGAGAGACCTCGCCCCATGCTATTTTGGATGTCATAGTATTTTCTTTTCCATATTCCCATGTAGGTAACTTAACCAAATAAATTGTTGTCTGGCAGTTTAATGGTTGAAGTTGTTTCATAAGCCAATACATACCACAAAGCTCATCTGGATTATAGCTATACCAAATGCGAATTTCTTCCCCAGCTACATATCGTTCAATCACTGAGGTCAATGTAGTTTTAATTTTCTGTATTTTTTCTTCAACCTGATAATCTAAATCCTCTACAAAGCAGACAGACAGCATTTTCTTGAAAATATTTTTCCGCTGTTCGCCAATTCCATTATCAGAAATATCTCCCACACTAAGAGCCATATCAAAACAATAAACATCACTGCTCTTGCCTCCCAATGGAATAGCATTCTCCCAAGCAATGCGTTCTTGTTCCTGTGCTTGAAGCTGTGCCTTTTTCATTTCATCTGAAGATGGAACACTCCCGTCTTCGTGCCTCATAAATATTGAAACAGCACTTCCTCTATACTTTCCCTTGCCGTAAGTTTGGGCAATTTTCAAACTTCCACAGGCACTTTCACCAAATACAATTTCAATCATCTTATATACCTCCGATTTAATTGCTCCCGTTATGAATAAATCATCTCATACAAAACAATTTCTTCTGCCCTGTTGTGAATGTTATTGCAACGCTGCACCCATTCCATTTGTCGGGTACACTTCAATTCCTCTGTCACGCCCTCGGTAGCTTTCATCTGCTCCATGATAGTGTCTAACCGTTTTTGTGCCTGTTCATTCAGGTCTGCAAGATATGTCAACAATTCTCCGGTCAGTATCAATGTATTCAATCTGGCTGGGTGGACTTCTCTTAAATATTCCCGGTGCATTCGTCCGTACTTTCCGATAGGGCGGTGTTCCTCCGGCAGTTTCAAGCCTGGAATGTAGTATCTCCGACAAGGATATAATCAATTCCGTTTTCCGTTATTCTTGGTTTCAATTCGCTCATGTTCCTTACCTCCTGTGGAAGCAGGCTCGTCTGGTACTAACTCAATCACATCAGTAATCTCACAATTCAGAGTTTCACAGATACGGGCTAATGTATCCATGCTGATGTGCTTTCCCTCTTTGCTCATGTTGGCAATCATATTTGTTGTCATACCAGCAGCAAGCCTTAAATCCTCTTTTCTCATATCACGCTCTAACAGTGTGTGCCAGAGTGGTTTATAGCTGATGTGCATATTGTTTTCCTGCCTTTCTATCCATACCACCGGGGCGGTTGCCCCGGCAGGACTTTTCTCTTATTATAACACCAATCTTGTGAAATCACAATTTATTCTTGTAGCCTGCCGCTGATACCGTCTGGATTGTGCATTCCCTTTCTTTTTGTTCCCTTTAATTAGCCATGAACTGCTTAATGCCCTGGCTTTTTGCTGATGTGCGATAAAGAAGTAATAGAAGTGTAAAAAATTTTGCCGTTCCTATCCGGCACTTGCGCATTGTGTCGGATAGGTCGGGCGTTAGGCTTCGGGCAAGTCAATCTTGCCGACAAAGCTGTAATAAATCTCAATGTCCTGCCTGCGGGTGCCGTTCTCGTCATAACTGCACTCATGCACGACGATTTTCTCAATCATCTCCCGCAAGAGGGTGGGGGTAAGTTCCTCAAAGGCAAGGTGCTTTCGGACGATACCCATAAACTTTTCCGCGTTGACGGTGGCGGCCTGCGACTTGTCCAGTTCGGCCTGCAAAGCGGCGGCGCGGTCTTTCAGTTCCCGCTGTTCCTGCTCATAGTCTGCCGACAGTTCCATGAAACGCTCGTCGCTGATTTTGCCGTTCACATTGTCCTCATACAGCCGCTTGATAATGCGGCTCACTTCGGCAATGCGCTCCTGTGCCTGTTCAAGCTGCTTGGTGGCTGCGGCGGTCTTTCTCTTGCCGCCGATCTCGTTCTGCTGGATAAGCAGCTTCACAAAGCGGCTCTCATGCTTGGCGGCATACTCGGTCACTTGCCGGAGATTGGAGAGGACACCGGCGGTCAACAGGTCGGTGCGGATAAAGTGCGCCGTACAGTCGCGGGTGCGCTTCTTGTAGCTGCCGCAGATGTAACAGTCCTGCTTGCGGTTCTTGTTCTGATACCGCTGCTGATACATCACATGGCCGCAGTCGGCGCAGAACAGCATACCGGAGAACAGTCCCACTTCATCATAGCGGTTCGGGCGTTTGCGCTGCTTGCGTAACTCCTGCACGCGCTCCCATGTTTCCCGGTCTATGATAGGCTCATGGTGGTTCTCAAAAACAGCCTGCTTCTCCACGGGGTTCTCTACACTGTGCTTGACCTTGTAAGAGGGCTTCTCCGTCTTGAAGTTTACCAGACAGCCGGTGTACTCCCGGTTTTCGAGGATATGAACGACGGTGTTCGTCGCCCATTTGCACTCATAGCCGGGGTGGTAGCGGCGTGTGCTGCCCGTCCTGCGGTATTCCAGCGTCCCCGGCGTGGGGATTTGCTGCTCCGTAAGCATACGGGCAATCTTGGTCGGGCCATTCCCGGCAAGGCAAAGCTGGTATATCTGCTGGACAACCGGCGCGGGTTCCTCGTCAACGATATAGTTCTCGTCCTCGTCCATGAGGTAGCCATAGACCGGCTTGCTGGTAACAGGCTTGCCGCTCATGCCTTTTGCTCGTTTTACTGCTTTGATTTTCTTGCTCGTATCTCTCACCAGCCATTCGTTGAACAGATTTCGCAGAGGGGTAAAATCGTTGTCCATGCCGCCGTTTGCGCTGTCCACATTGTCGTTGACAGCGATAAACCGCACTCCCTTTTGAGGGAACAGCATTTCCGTGTAAAACCCTACCTGCAAGTAGTTTCGCCCTAACCGGCTCATGTCCTTGACTATGACGGTTCCGACTTTCCCGGCCTCAATGTCTGCAAGCATGGCTTGAAAACCGGGACGCTGGAAGTTTGCGCCGGAAAAGCCGTCGTCGGTGTACCAGCGCAGATTGGTAAAGCCGTTCTGCTTGGCGTAGGTTTCCAAAATCCTTTTCTGGTTCGATATGGAATTGCTTTCGCCTTGCAACTCGTCCTCATGGGACAATCTCGGATAAAGGGCGGTAATGAGGTTTTGGGTGGCTTGTCTTAACATAAAATCCTCCGTTTCCGACAGCCAGCCCCACTATTCCGTAGCTTTATTGTACCACGGAATAGCGGGGGCTGTATAGCGGCAAAAGTGTAAAATCTGCTTCTTTATGGTTTGTCAAATTGCCGGTTTTTGTGTAGCAGCGGCTTCCGCTTCCAATACCCGCGCCATTTTGTCGGCGGCGGTGGTCGTGGTATCTTTCTTGAAATAGCCGGACACGACAAGGACGGAATTGCCCATGCGGATTTCCGTCACGCAGTCGGGGCGGCGGGCGGTGCGGGTGTCGTGCTGCTTGTTATCTGTCATAGGCAATACTCCTTTCAGTCGGTAATCAGTTTCTTCATGCTCTCCATTTTCCGCTGCGCAGTTTCCTGCCGGAAGTTGTCGCCGGTAAAGCGTACCGGGACGCACATGGAAAGCAGGCGGTCATAAATCCGGGAATGGGCGGTGTCCTCCGGGTTCCGCAGGTCGTCCAGCGTGAGGTTGGTCGTGACGATCAGCGGCTTGCCGCTGCGGTAACGGCTGTCAATCACATTGAAAACCTGTTCCAGCCCGTACTCGGTGCCGCGCTCCATGCCGAAGTCGTCAAGGATAAGCAGCGGATAGCGGCAAAGGCGGGAAATGTACTCGTTGCGGTTCTCAAAGCTGGCGGCAAGGTCGTTGAGGATAAGGGCAAAATTCGTCATGTGGACGGGGATTTCTTTCTCCATGAGGGCGTTTGCGATACAGCCCGCAAGGTAGCTTTTCCCGGTTCCCACGCCGCCCCAGAACAGGCAGCCGATATTGTCGGCTCGCATATCCTCCCAGTGTTCCACATACCGGCGGGCAATCCCGGCCTGTGGGTTCCTGCCGTTGTCGTTCTCAAAAGTCCAGTTCCGCATGGTGGGGTCGGTAAAGCCCCGGCGTTTCAGTTCCTCCACGGTGTCAAGGTGCCTGCGCCGCTTCTCGGCGGCCTCCCGTTCCTCGCGGGCGGCTCTCTGGCAGTCGCATTCTGCCGGGTGGCGGTCACGCCCGAAGATAGCGGCCTTATCCGGCGCAAAATAGGCTTCTTTCGGCTTGCGGCACTTGCCGCAGTACAGTAAACCGTCCTCGCCGGTGTAGTCCTCCGGCTCCGGGGTGGCAGTCGTCATATTCTCCAAAACAGCGTTGATTTCGTTCTTCATAAACTCTCGCCCTCCTTGCATGAGTAGTCTGGTATGCCCTTTTTCGGGGCTTTCTTGGCTGCGTCCTCCTGCGCCCATTTGTAGATTGTGGCGGCATGGCTGCGGTATCGCTTGCCGCTGGACGCGATATGGCAGGATAGCCGGTCAATGTAGTAGTTCCATTTGTCGGGCAGGTCTGCTTTCAGCCCGTCCAGTTCTGATTGCGAAAGAAAGACATTTTCATACCGGCCATAGGCAGCGCGGGTAGGTTGTCCCGTATCTAACTCTCGCTCTCTCTCTTTTTCTATCTCTATCTCTTTCTCTATCTCTATCTCTGGTGGACAAATGTCCGCTTGATATGGTGGACATTTGTCCGCCCCGGCCTTTGGCAAGGCTTTTTGCTCCTGCAAAGCCAGCCTTGCCCGCCGTTTCCGCTCCCCCTCGGTAGAGGATTGGCCGATCAGCAGTTCAATGTTGCTCATATACAGCGCGCCGTTCTGTAACGGCTCCACAAGCCCCAGCTTCATAAAAATCTGCAAGGCTCGTTCTACGGTGCCGACTTGCTGGCGGGTAATGGTGGCAATCATCTGCGCGGTGTAGGGGATATTTTCATCAAGCTGCAACTTCCCGCCGTTTTTCAGCGATTTCAGGTACAGTTTCAAGAGAATGTTGGAATAGAGGATACCGTCCTGCATACTTTCCAGCAGCACGATAGCGTCCTCGTCAAAGTAATTCTCTTTCAGCTTGAGGTAGTAGTATTTTCGGTTGTCTGACATGGTTCCTCCTTTGGGTGGATTTGGGGCGTTTGTACGCATTTAGAACGCCGTTTCCGGGGGAAAAGGATAAATGTATCGCATACCTTTTGACACCCACGAAAAAAGCCTTGATTTATGCGGGTTTGAAAGGCTCTAAAGCGTGACATTTCTGCCTTTGTTTCCGCTTTCTCTCGGCGGCTTTGATTTTCTTCATGCGTCCGGCGCAGTCGGGGCAGTATTTCCCACGGTTGGATTTGGGGACAAATGCCGCACCGCAGACCGCACACCGTTTCCGGCTCCCCCGGTACAAGAGGGCTGCGGCCAGTTCCCCGTCAAGGGGCAGGACAGCCACACGGAACCAGCGGCACATGAGGGAAAGGGAAATGCTCTGGACGCACACGCAAGGCTCCCCGTCGTCTAACAGCAGGCAGTTCCCCTCGTCGTAGTTACAGCACTCATGTACCAACCGCCGCGCCCGCCGGTGCTGGCGGTAGTCCATTCTCGGTAACTTATCGCTCATGGCTCTGCTCCTTTCTGCGGTGGGGTTCCTCCCGGCGTAAAATCTGGTCGATGTTCCGCTTGACGGTCTGCAACTCCTTGAACCGCTGCTTCTGTTCGTGATAGGTGTTATACAGGCCGGATTTCTTGGAAACAAGCTGCTCGATCTCGTCCTGCAACGATTTCCGGGCGGGCAGTTTGGTAATTCCATGCGCCTTGAAATACCGGGCGGCTGCGTCGGCTATGATAAAGTCGCTTTCATGCGCCTGCTGATAGGCGGTGCGGGCTTTCTCGGATTTCTGCGCTTTCAGCCCGTCGCGGGCGGGCTTGGTCTTGGCGTAGGCCAGTACCTGTTGCTGCAACTCCTTTTTCCCTTGTAGCTTCGTTTCCAGTGCTTTCAGTTCGCCGCTGGTCTGGCGCATTTCCTGATAGGCGGTATCAACGGCGGCTTCCAACTGCTCCGGGGAAGTGAAGCCGTATTCCTGATACACATTCAGCGTCGCGGCCATTTGTTTGAGGTTGTGCATGGTCGCCCAGCGTTCATAGCCCCGGCCTTTGCCTCGGCTTTCTTCTGCTCAATGTCCACAAGCCGCTGCACACCGTCCTGTTTCGGGGCGGTTTGAGGGGCTTTTGTGGGCTGTATGCCAGCTTTCCCACGCCGGGGGTATTCGGGTATGGCCGCGGCCTTTTCTGTGGCTCTGGCGGCGTTCTGCTCCAAAACGGCAAGGACAGCGGCGCGGTCAAAGTCGTCGCCCAGCTTGCGGGCAGTAATGGGCTTTGTCCTGTCCGGCGTAAGGTAGGAAAGCCGCCCCCGGCTCTCCTTGACGGTCACACCCTCCCGCAGCAGCAGAGAGGAAAAGTCCTCGAATGAGGTCGCCGCAGACAGCGCGGCGCGTATGGTCTGCCGCAGCTTCTCCTTGTTCGTTTCAAACTTGGTCTGCCGGGGTGTGATACCCTCCGCAATCATGGGGGCGTTCTGCTTGTCCAGCGCGGCCTGTCCCTTTTTCTGCGCCCAATACTCCCGGTCTGTGACGCGGTTCTTGCTGCCGTTCAAGAGGTCGATTTGGTAAAGCCCCTCCCGGTGGCACATCTCCATGACTTCGGATTTGAAGTAGCGCATGGCAGCGTCGGTACAGCGGTGCTTGCAACCGGCTTTCATGTCGGCTGGCCTGTCCATGTAGGGCAGGAACGGCACTTCCTCAATCCGCAGGCTGTTAATGACGATATGCACATGAATGTTGCCGCTGTGGTTATGCCCGTCCGGGTGGGTGCATACAAGAGCTTGGTGGCCGGGGAAATGCTCGGCGCAAAACTTCTCGCCCAATTCCTGCGCCCGGTCTACGGTCAAGCCATTGTCCGGGCCGTCCCGTGGGTCAAAGCTGATGATATAGTGGTGGCTTTTCACATCTTCCCGCCGCTGGTTCTTCCCGTAGCGGAGATTTGCCCGCATACACGCAACGGCAAAATCCTCGCCGCCGCAGTTCAGTGTGGACAGCCGGTAGTCCTCACGGGGGATAAGCCTGCCGGTTTCATCAAGAACGGGCTTCATGGTAAACTCGTCATGCTCAAAAAGCAGGTATTGTTCGGCGGCTCCGTAGTCGGCGTTTTTAGAGTTGATATGCTTGAGTGTTGCCAACCGCGTCACCTACTTTCTGTAAGACTTCATACTTGAGGGCGGCAAGGTCGGCTATGGCGGCGCGTACCTCGCCGGACAGCGCATTGTAAGGTACGCCGTACTCGTTCAGATACCGGGCTATCTGGTTGAGGTTGCCGCCGATCTTGCCGTACTCGGCGGTCAACTTCCCGACAGCGGAGAGCAGTTCATCATTGACCGCTGACACATGGATAACGGGGCGTATAGTGGTGCGCCGTATCGCCTGCCGGAGAAATTCGGACTGGCTGATACCATAGGGCGCAAGCCGCGCTGTGAAGTCGGCGTATTCATCTTCGGACAGCCGGGTTTTCACAACGCGGCTGCGGTGGGGTGTGTTGTATCGCTTCGGCATGGGCTGTAAACCTCCTTTCACTTATCACAAAAAATTCTCTTATCTGTTAGCCATTTTCGGGGCGAAAGTGAGAAAAAACTTTTCGCCGGTCGGAAATATTTTTGCGGCGTAAGCCGCCATAGCAGGGTTTGGGGAAGGCACTCCCCAACAAGTTTCCCGCGAGGGGCAAAACCGCAGAATTGCGGATTTTGGCACCGTGGTAGAAACTTGCTCTGTAACTGCCGCAGACTATCCCTGTCCGGGCTTTTCCGTACATAGAGCGAACAGGGCGGGGCTTTCAGCCCGCTGTGGGCGGTCTTTTTTCCTTTTCGCTAAAGATACATTTCAAAGGCCGCCAGCTACCCGCTGAACGGGGATTTCTCAAAATTTCTTTCGCTTCTGTAATCCGGGCAACAGGATTTTGGCAACCGGCGGGGCAGAGAATTTTTCCTTTCACTCCCTACACCACCGCGTTTTGAAATTTGCCAAACAAAACGGCTTATTTTCTCTTTGCTTCTTACTACGGACAAAAATCAAAAATGCCAAACGCCGGGGCAGGAAAATTTCCCCCTCACTTACTACTACAATCTGAACAGGGCAAAATGGCCGGGAACGGAGCCGGGCAACAAAAAAAGCAGCAAATCTTTTTCAGACTTACTGCTTTCGCTGGCCGCGCCGGTGGCGGCTGGTATTCAGTTTTGAAAACTCATTTCATATTGGTATGATAAACGGAGAGTTATTGCGTTATGTTTTCAAAAGGAAACGATTGCTCCTTGAATATATCCCACAAAATATGCAATCGCTATACTTATCGCAATGCAGCATATACATAGTATTTCAGCAATAACCTTTTTCCCGGTTATTTTGTTTACAGACTTGCCGTAGTCAATAGTAGCCCATACCATTGAAAGTAAAAATAGAATTGCAATCCAATGAGTATGAAACGACAGTCCCATGCTAACAAATACATAGTTTGTGATGATGTAAAAGATGCTTCTAACTACAACTTCCGTCACTGTTGAAAGCTGATTTTTCATAAAACCTCTTGCCTCCTTAATTTTCTGCTTACTATCGGTCAAATCGAAACTTGAACAGTGCGGCAATTAACTTCTGCTTCACATATTCCTCAACCTCGGCGTTGACTTTCCCGTGTACTTTGGAACAGTATCGGATATATCCGGCGTAGTGGGAAAGAACGGTGTCGATTGCGTCCGGGTCGCCCTCATGCGCCTTGACGATTGTTTCATAGGGGAGAAGTTTATTCATACCGGCTCACCTCCATTTCCTTCCGAAGCCGTTGCAAGGCAAGCTGGATATGCCGCCCCGCTGTGCTGCGTGTCCGGCCGATATGTACGCCGATCACTCTCTGCGGCTGGCGCAGGAAGTAATAGCGGAAAATTTCTTCCTGTGCCTGCTCCGGCAAAAGGGCAAGGGCAGCGGCAAGTTCCGCATGGTACAGAACGGCGGTCTGGCCGCAGGCGGTAAAAAGGTATTCTTCAAGCTGTTCCGGCTCGGCAAGCTGGACAAACTTCTCATTCATCAGATAGTCAAGGGAAACTTCCCGTTCCCACCTCCGGCGCAGCTTCAAAATTATATCTATGGCGGCGTGACGAATGACAACCTTGCAAAAGGCGTTAAAGGTGTACTGGATATACACTTTGTAGGCTTCATCTTCGGTCATGGAAATTCCCCCTCTCTGATAATAGTGCGGGGCGGCAGCACTTTTTGCTGTCGCCCCTTGATTGCCTGTCTGCAAAGGCGGGCGGGGCTGTCAACGGCGGCG
The DNA here is from genome assembly GCF_003478795.1 of Clostridium sp. AF21-20LB. NCBI lineage: Bacteria > Bacillati > Bacillota > Clostridia > Eubacteriales > Clostridiaceae > Clostridium > Clostridium sp. AF21-20LB. Next base: position 18,867 of record NZ_QUGD01000030.1, read on the forward strand.
CGTATGCGCCGTTCATCTTGACCGTTGACTGGCTCGACTGGCTTTGCTATTCCGTTATCTCTTTCAGTTATTGTCAAAGGAAATGTAGATAGTTAGACTATTGGGTATGTAGCTGATACTTAACCACTTTTCGTCGTTTGATAAAAGCGTCCCGATAGAAACATAGTTTTCTCCCTCGATTTCCTCTGATACATTTTCAATTACGGAAAAGCCGTCTTGGTTCAAAAGCTCCATATACTCGTTATAGTCGTTTTCGCTAATGCCGGTAAGGTTGATATTGCAATTCTCATGTTCTGTATCAAGTGTAGCCCATGCAACCGTACCAGGCGCAACAGGAAGCCCCTCTGTGTACTCATTCGCAGGCCAAACACCCTCGTCCAATTTTGTAACACTATTAGATTGCGTATTGTTCTCATTGCTTGTCGGTGTAGATGATGTATTTTGATTAGAACACGCAGCCAAAAAAATCATAACCATGATTGTGAATACAGAAATATACTTCTTCATTGGTTACCTCCTGTTTTTGTGTATGGTTCGGATAATTAACAAAATAGCAATAGCTGTTGCTGCAAACCCAATAGCCAAAAGGATTTGCGAAATATCAAAGGCAAACGCGCCCTCAATCTGTATATTTGTTGTCGCGTCGGCTTGTCCGATTGCTCCTTCTGGTACTTTTCCTGATTGCGTAACAGCATATACCGAAAAGGCAGCAACCGCGATAACAAGCGTAGCAAGAGTAGAAATGATGCCGTTCCTTTTTTTCGATTTGGTGTTATCAATACCAAACTGTTCTGCGGTGCTGTCTGCAAATTCTTTTGGCGTCCCCAAACGCTGGATAATCTGCTGCTCTGTTTCTCCATGCTCCATAGCAGACGCAAAAACTTCATTTAAGTCACGCACAACCTCTTTTTTCATTTTGCGTGGTAAAGATAGTTCCTTTTCAACCTGTTTGATATATTGTTCTTTCATTTGGACACCCTCGCTTGTTGATAACTTTCTATAAAGCCATTTACGCAGTTTTCATAGCTTGACCAAAATAAGATTAGTTCATCAAGTACATTCCTGCCTTTATCCGTTAAAGAATAATACTTTTTTGAGCCGCCATTTGCCGCAGCCGGAGCCAACCGGCATTTGATTAGTTCTGCTTCCTGTAAACGATACAAAATGGGATAAATGGTTCCCTCTTTCGCATATCCCAAAACAGACGCACTATTGTTCAATTCGGTTATAATTTCATATCCATAAGTTTCCTTGCGTCCGATTAGGCATAAGAGTATCATTTCCAGAGAGCCTTTTTTGAATTGCTGGACATATTTGTTATTCATATCGTCGCCTCTCTTTAGTTTCGCTATTTAGGTTAGCTAAGTAGCAACTATATTATATCTCTTCCGAAGTATCAGAGTCAATAGGCTTAACGAAAAAGTTACAAAGTGTGTGCGTAAGATAATAACGGAATAGTGGGTTGCTGTCTATCAATTCTTGTATGTTACTTTATGGCACATGAGCATTTGCCGCAGGGTTGTCCGACCCGTAACCTTCCAGAAGGTTGATGACGCCCCACACCGCCAGACCGGCGCCAAGAGCCATGACCAGAATTTTAAGAATGTCGATTGCCTGATTGAAAAATTCCATATACGTTCCTCCATTTTGTTTGTTTGATGGTTTTGGGTACAAAAAAAGCCGCCCACATCGGCGGCGCTTCGGGTCATCATGGCCCGAAGTTACACGAACTCGTCGCTGTCCAGATCATCGAAGTTCAACAGGTCAGCTTCTTCGTCCGTGTCGGAGCCGTCCACTTCGTACACCGTGTATTCGTCCTCCGGCTTTAGTCTCAATGGCCGGTGGCGGAACAGGCTTTCCAAGCGGAAGGCGTTTTTCTTTTTATCAAATTCGGCTGTGTACTTGTAATTCGGGTGCTTTTTCAAGTCATACTTCGGGGACAGGAAGGGCGGGAGCCCCCGAAGCTGCAAGATACATTTATCCCCGGGCATGGTGGTGATCTCGCTGGTGGTCATCAGCTCCCGGCCAAGCCTCTGCATATTCTGGCTGTAACTTTCAGACTGTCCACGGCTTCGGCCCTCGGTCTGCATAGAGATGGTGGCCTTGCCCAGCCAGTTTTCCGAAATATCCTTTAGGGTGGAAGCCTCCCGGCCTCCGAGGAATACGATACTGTCCATGTTGCCCATGATGGTTTCGGAATGGTCTTTGTACAATGCCTTGCACTGGCTCATTGCCTGATAAAAAAGCGTCAGGCTGATCTCACGGGAGCGGATGACGGCCACGATCTTTTCCAGCCCCGGCACCTGCCCGGTGTTGGCTGCCTCGTCCCATAGCACCCGCACATGGTAGGGCAGACGCCCGCCATAGGTGTTGTCAGCCCGTTCACACAGAAGGTTGAACATCTGCGAAAAAGCGAGGGCAACCAAAAAATTGTAGGTGGTGTCCGTGTCGCTGATAAGAAAGAACAGCGCCGATTTTTCATCCCCCAGCTTATCCAGCTCCAGCTCGTCATAAGACATGATCTCCCGAAGCTGGGGAATATCAAAAGGAGCCAGTCTTGCACCGCAGGAAATCAAGATGCTTTTGGCTGTCTTGCCAGAGACGAAAAGTCAAGGACTTTTTCATCAAATTCACAAAGAAGTCACATTTTGAGGACTTCCTCACGGAGCAGACGCTTGATTTTGTCCTCCATCGTCTCTTTTGCGGTCTCGCTGAAATGGACACGGACGATATAGGTTGTCTTGCCGATCTGCTTTCTGACAGTCGGGCAAGTGGCGGTGTTAGTTGCAGTATTGTTCATTCAAAATCCTCCTGTAAATGAAAAATGCCCGGTGACTGTTCATCATCGGGCGGTGTCGGTATGATGGAACAAGGCAAGGCGGCAACATTAAGGTATCTATAAAACCTTGCCGTCTTTGCCACGCTTGCCGTGTTCCTGTTGTCAGTTTCGGAGATAGCAGACCCATGCTGTGCCATCTTTCTCGGTCACAAGTCTGTCCCCGATACGGCTCTTCGCCGTTCTCATGGTGCGTGAAGAAATCCCACGCTCATTGACTGCCTTTTCCAGCTCTGCGCTCGGCATACGCTTTCCATCTGCCAGCAGTTCCAGAATGAGCATTTGTGCTTGTGCGGTCTTGCTCTCGGTCTTGGCGGTGTCTGCCCCGGCAAGAAGCTCGTCAGCGGTAATGTCATAAGCTCCTATCCATTCAAAGCCTTTCTCGTCTCCCAGAGAAAAGGCAAGGGACTGTCCGGGCGGCGCAAGGGAGCTTTTCTCATGGATAAGCACCCTCGTTGTCGGACTGTCCTTCAGCTTGCCAATAAACAGCAGACTGCGGACTGCCGCCGTAATGTCGATAGACCCCAATCCCCGGTAGGTGCTTTGCGTTCCTGCGGCTTTGTTGAGGTGTCCGATCAGCACGATAGCGCACCCGGTAGCCTGTGCAATGTCTCCCAGACTGCGGAAGATGGGACGGACTTCATTTGCCCGGTTCATGTCCACATCTGCGCTCAGAAACGCCTGCACCGGGTCAATGATAACCAGCCTTGCGTTGTTTTCCCGGATTGCCCTTGCTATGCGCTCATCGGCAAGGGTCAGCGGCGTGTCTCTATCGTCAATGACAAGCACTCTTTCAAGGTCTGCGTTCGCTTCCATCAGTCTGGGCTTGACGGTATCGCCCAGACCGTCCTCGGCGGTTTGATAGATGATGTTGAACGGCTCAAGGGTTTCCATACCGGGCAAGGGCTTTCGGTTGGTGCAAGCCGCCGCAAGACGCATGGCAAAGTAGGTCTTGCCCTCGCCGGGATTGCCCTGTATGATCGTCAGCTTTCCAAAGGGGATATACGGAAACCATAGCCAATCCACGCTCGTCAGCTCCACATCTGCCATACGGAGCATGGGGACAGGCTGGGCGGTGGGCAGCTCTCGCAGCGTGATTGTCTCGGCTATGAATTTGCGGCTGGGAATGTCCCCTTGCTGACGGAGAACATCGTTCCAGTCTTTTCTTGCCGGGACAAGGCGAATGACGGCGATCTCGCCGGGAATGTCCTGTGCCAGCCGGGTGCAGGCTTCACTTCCTGCGGTGTCGCTGTCAAGGCAGAGGAACACTTTTCGGGTGTCCTTGCGTTCAGAAAGAAAACGGTCAAGGGCTTTGCCTGAAACGCCGCCCAGGGCAAGGTAGCTCCTTGTCTGCCAGTCCTGCGGATAAAGGCAGATAAAGGACAAAAGGTCAATCGGCGCTTCAAAGACAAAGAGCTGGTTGCCGTTTCCCTCATAGCGGAACGGATAGGACTTGTCAGACCCGGCAATGTCCTGCCTGAATGGGTCTGCCGTTCCTCGCACATGGGCGTATCTCGGCGTACCGCTTCGGTCTCTGCCGACAAACACAACATTGTGCCGCTTTGCGTCCTCGTAAATATCCCCGGAAAGAAGAAAAGCCTCAACAAGCGTTTTGTTGAGACCTCGGCTTTCGCAAAGATATTGAATTGCTCTGTCGGCTGTTCTGTTGTGCAAGGGCAAGTGAAACGCTGTGGGCGGTGCTGTGCTGGCTTCGCTCTGTCCCTCGGCGCTTTCGCCGGTTAAGAGCTGGACTGCTTCGGGAAAGGACTTGCCGTAAAACTCCATGACAAAATCAATGGGATAGCCGCCCTTGCTCTGGCTGTGGCGAAACCATTTGTTTCCCCGGACGGTCAGGCTGTCATGTTCTTTCCAGCGGTATTCCCGTCCGCTTTTGATAAGTGTCTCTCCCTGTGTGCGGAGAAAATCTTCCAGACTGACGGCGTTTGCCCGGTCAATCTGTGCTTGGGTATAATTCATCGGGATAGTTCCTCCTTTTTGTGTCGTGTTTGGGGTCGATTTTGGAGCATTTGTTCCTCTGTGCGCTCGTTAAATCGGGCGGCAGTATCTACACATGACTTGACCTTCCAAAGGCGGTGTAAATCGTCTCTGACGGTCTTAAACTCGCCATAGGTGGTGTTGTGCGCCTGTTCCAGCTCGTCATACTCTTCGGTCAGCTTTTTCATATCCACCTTGCCGTCCGGGAACTCCCCAGTCAGCTTGCGTCTGGCGGCGTAGAACTGTTTCAGTTCCGCTTCATGCTCTGCCTTGTACTTGGCTCTGGGCTTCTCAAACTTGATTTTCTGCAAGCCGTCATAGACAGGCTTCAAGCTCTGGAAAGCAGCAGAGCTGTCATAGATCTGCTTAATTGCTTTCATTCGGGCGGTCTGTTCGTCCAGCGTTTTCTTCAAGCTCTCTGTGGCAGCACTGTGTTCGCTGACACGGCTTTCCAAATCTTCAAGAGTGTAAATGCCGTTTGCCCGGAGATAATTGAAAGTCTCGTTCATCTCCTTTAGGTTGCTGACCTTGCCTTTCTGCGAATATGCCCCGGCTCTGCGCTTGGTGTAATAGGCGTTCAGCAGAGAAACAAGGTCGGGTGCCTGCGGCTTGGCAAGCTCCGCTTTTGCTTCGGCAATCCAATCAAACAGGAGAGCGATTTTCTTCTTGATGTCCCGGATAACGGCATTGGTTGCTCTGATCCAGCGGTTGAACTCGCCTTTCTCGGTGCGTATGCCTTTCTTCTCCATTGCCCGGACGGTTGCGCCCTCATGGACGGTGGGAAGAAGCTCCACGCCCTGACGCTCATAGCTTCGGTGGTCGATACGAACATCAAGCCCTTTCTCCGCAAACTTGGCGTTGCATAGTTCCGCCCATGTCTGCCGCCAATGTTCCAGCGTTTCGGGACTGCCCCAGTCGGTAGTGGGAACGGCGTTGAACACAAACTTTCCGTCTGCGTCTCGGATACGGTTGCCGTCCTCGTCCAGCTCATACACCCGGCGTTGCTTTAGTCCCCATTTGCCGTTCTGCTCGATGGGGCGGATGGGGCAAAGCACATGAAAATGCGGGTTTGGTATGCCGCCGTCCTCCCGGTCTGGCTGGTGTACGGCGAAGTCAACCACCATGCCACGGCTCACAAAGTTCTCCAACAAAAATTGCCTTGCAAGAGCGATGTTTTCCTCAAGGGAAAATTCATTCTGCAAGGCAATGTCAAAGCTGTATGCAAGCTGGGCGTTCTTTCCACGCTCGGCTTTTTCCACGGCGTTCCATAGGGTCTGGCGGTCTGCGTATTCTGGCGGTGCATGGGACGGCAGGAGAATATCGGAGCAGATCACGCCGCCCTTGCGGGTGTAGTCGCTGTATTCGCCGTAATACTCGCTATACAATCGCTCCCCGGCACGGTAGGCGGCAGAAGCAATAGCGGACTGTCCTGCGCTTCGCTTAGTCTGCGTGACGCTCAGATGAAATAGTGCCATCGGCTTTCAACTCCTTTTCTCTGTTTGCTTGGCTGATATGGGTAATCGCCATGTGACGGACGGCTCGCTGGACTTCGGGCAGAGAAAAGATGTACTCCATCAGCTCCGTCATTTCGGTGCGTGTGAGATCTTTGAACTCCGGGGCAAGGCTCTCAATCGTGCCGCCCAGATTGCAAAGACGGTGGGTGCGCTTTTGTCTCTCGCCTTTCTCCAGATACTTCTTTCTGTTCTCCAGACGCTCCAGCTTGTGCTGTTCCTGTGCAAGCTGTGTCTCGACCTGTTCCTTTTCGGCTCGGAGCTGTTCAAGGTTTTTCGGTTTTGCCATTTTTCGTGACCTCCTTTTTTGAAAATGGGGATAAAAAAAGACCGTCAACTTTTCGCAGATTGCGACCAGTCAACGGTCAGTTTTTCGGTATTCAGTTGTTGTGTTCAGTTCGGTAAATTGAAGTTGGTCAAAGTTGTTGGCGAAGATATTCCACAACATTTCCATTCGTATCATAGAAACAGATGTTTCCTACATTGAGGGGCAGGACAATGGCGAAAGGCTTGCCACTATCAATATCAATCACCTGAATGCCGTTGCCATCATCTACTTCAAGTCGAACAATATTTTGGGTATTCATTGAGATAAATGCCCTTTCGTTATTTCCCTCAACAACAAACTCTGCAATGTAATCATCAACCTCAACTATATCTCCACCACCACGGAAGAAATATCCAAAAGACAAGCCAGGGCGATTTACATAGACAGAAAAAGTGTGGTCTGTCTTGTCCTGTGGGTAAGAAATAAATGCAGCCATTGTGTCGGAAATGCTTCCATCAACAATCCAATCATCCAAAATTTTTTGAGATTGGCGAATGTCTGCTTCTAAACTGTTTGCGGTTTTACCAATGTCATTGTTTGCATAAAGGAAACCGAAAACCAACACACAAGCCAAAATAACACCCAAGAGGATTATGGGTAATTTCTTTTTCATAGAATCACACTCCTTTATCAAATTAAGATTCTTGATTTTCAAACTTGCTGGCGGCGAACGGTTTGTCAAAACCGTTTGCGGACGGCAAGTCCACAGGGGATAGCCGCTTTAGCGGCGCAAGGGGGTGTAGCCACCTTGACGGAACGAAGTGACGCAACATTCTCGGTCATGCAGTTTTCTTCTGCTGACGGAGAATGAGCTCCGCAGGACGCACTACTCTCGACAGAGAGTATAGAAGTGCGCCCTTAGAGTTCTAAGGGTATTTTTAGATAATTGGGAATGTTTCTTTGTCAAACTGCGTAACATTGAACACGATACGCCACTCGACATCATCACCAACCGGTTCAAAGTGCAGAGCAGAACAAGCAGCATGAAGTTTTTCTTGTGAATTTGTTCCATATATAACTGCTGTCGGACCATCTGCACCACCAATAACACCAACAACAAAACAGGAACTACTGCCAACTGGACGGAACGAATGATCGTCTGGTGTAACTTCTATCGGTCTATCGCCTTCATCACAATCAAAAACCGAAATGTTCTCCATCGGTTCAGGGGTAAGTGTATAACTCATGGCAATATAATGTGTCGGATAAATCCAGCGATCAGAACCAAAACTATTTTGAGGAACTGTCTGCTGTTCTATTTCCTGCACGGTCAGTGTATGGGTTATTCCGCTAACAGGATGGGAAAACATAAATGAATCTCCGGGTGCGTGAACTTTGAAATGTGAGCCTGGAACTTGTCCTGGTTGCTGCTCCATTGTAAGAAAAAGTTTATTGATTTCAGGGTGATGCTTGGTTCCCCAAGGAAATACGTCTCTGCATATGACCCAGCCATAAGTACTATCCAGCCCATAATGGTCGATTGCCCATTTTGCTTCCAACTCATTGATAACGCCATCTGGCAGACAAGGATTAAAGCTCACAGCGCAGCCATGGGTTGTCTGTAATATTTTCTCGTTTAACTTCAAGCAAGGTTTGAAGTTAAAACAAAGTGGGTTTTCCCATTCCATCTGCATCTGTTGCTCACGGGTAAAATTTTCACATGAGTCATTTTCCCAGTCCAGATTCCATTTTTTCATGAAGTCACGGATGCTTTCTGAATCAACTCGCATACAAAAATCAACGACAAGTCCTTTGCTACATGAATAAGCTGCCGGAATTACCCAATGATATCCAGCCCAATCGAATTGTTTATCCAGCTTGATCTCTTTTCCGGCACGGTCTTTACCTCGATGTCCCCAGAAATCTCCATCAAAGTAGACCTTCCATTCAGGGGCAACCAATTCTGCTTCTGAAGTCATATCATTATCGTAATAATCTTCTGTGTATTTAATCTGACTGTAATCAAAGGAAGATTGCAGGTTTTTGATATATGTCCACGGTTGTTCCATAGGCAACAAATTCATCTTCTCTGAAATTTCCGATAAAGTTTGCTGTTGTTCCTGGGTTGTAGGGTTTTCATTGAGAAAGGCTTCAAACTGTGCTTCGTTCCACATCCACGCTTGTTCCACTGCCGCCACATCACCACAAGCCAGTATAAGCCGCAGAAAGTCGGTAAAATTTTCAGCTACTGGATGAACATAATCAGGAGAAGTATTCATGGGGCTGACAGAGAAAACCATCTCTCCAAATCCACGAATGAAACAGAAGTGGATACCATCTATCCCTGCCCATCCAAAAACCGATGCCCCTTTTGGGGTACAAAAATAATTTGTATTATCCTCACGGAGTTCAACTCCCACAGGACTTAAATCGACACCCCGCTGTAAAAATTTTTTCAAAATTCTATTCATTAAGCATCCCCCATAAAATTAGTGCTATCACGCTCTTGATTGTAGTAAATTTTATCACAAGAGTGTGAATAAATCTACTGGCGAATGCTGAAACCGCCCGAACAGTTTCTTTCTGCTCAGGCGGCTTTCTTCATCCATTTTTCTTTCTTCTGCTGCACTTGTTCATGGGCTTCCTGCTGAACATCAGCCCAGCGGAAAAGCCATACTTGAAGTGACTTTCACTTTCTACACATTGGGCGATTGCTGTCTGCGCCCGGAGTTCCTGCACCAGCTCATAGTCCTCTTTGCTGAGCCGCTGGGACAACTGCTCCATGAGCTTTTCACAGGCTATGACTGCCTTTCGGTATTCCGGTGATGTAGGTACAACTGTCTCGCAGGGATAAAACTCCCCATTATACATGGCTTCCAAAATCATAGCTTTACCTCTCTCAACAGTAGATTAGTTCCGTCTTGATGATTTCCTCTGCCCGGCAGCGGATGGAGTTCATTGACTGCACCCATAACATCTGATTTTCCGCTTTCATGGCTTCGGTCACGCCCTCGGCTTTCATCATCTGCCGGATAATCAAGTCCAGCCTGTCTGCCGCCTGCTCGTTCAGATCGGCAACGACGGTGTGGAGGCTGCCGGACAAAATTAGCTCGTTGTAAAGCATGGGACGGTGCAATTTCAGATAGGACTGGTGCAAGCGTCCCCAATGCCCAATAGGTCGGCGTTCCTCCGGCAGCTTCAAGTCCGGCACATAGTAGTCGCCCACCAACACATAGTCCATACCGTTCTCATGGATTCTCGGTTTCAACTCTTTCATAAAATCACGCTCCCTTTCTCGGTCCCAGCTGCGGCAAACTGCTCACCGGGATAAATACCCCTCTGGCAATATCCTCGGTGCGGATTGCCTGTTTTCTGGCTTCAATCTCCGCTTTTTTCTTGGCTTTCGTGCGCTCCTCATACTCTTTCTGTTTACCATTGGCTTTCCGCTTCAAGTAGTTCTGGTGGAGCCTGTCCTTGCGTTCCTCACGCTTGCGGATTTCCTCTAATTCCTCCGGGGTAAGCTCCACTTCGCCAAACGCAGGGGGAACGAAACGACCCACGAAATTGAAGTAAATCTCGACCTCCTGTGTGGTCTGAATACTGCCCTTGCGGTCACGCTCATGCACAAGGATTTTCTCAATAAACTCATTGAGCATGGCAATGGTCAGCTTGTCGAAGTTCTCATACTTGTCAATCAGAGCGATAAAACGGTCAGCGTCCTTTTCGTGCTTCTCGTAGCTCTTGATAGCCTTTTCCAGATCGGAGATTTCAACGGTAAGCTCGGACTGTTCCTTTTCGTATTGAGCGTCCAGAGTGGCGTATCTGCTGTCGGACAGCTTTCCTAAAATGTTGTCCTCATAGATTTTGCAGAGCAGGACTTCCAGCTCGGAAACTCTCTGCTTTGCGGTGGCAAGGCGTGTCCGCTGTTTCTTGACCTCTGCCGTCTGCTGGCTGGACTGCGCTTCCTGCACCACACGGACAAACTCGGCTCGGTCATGCTTCGCATACTCGGCAATGGCTTTCAGCATTTCAGAGACAAGGGACAGTACCACATCTTCATTGATACGGTGCTGTGTCGTGCAGAGCTTTCCAACTGGGACTTTGCTGTATTGGGAACAGGTATATTGAGAAATACGCTTGCCGTTGTTGGTGCGGTGGACATACATCTTGCCACCGCAATCGGCGCAATAGAGCAAGCCCGTGAGGGGAGCCGCTTCGCCCCAGCCGTCTGGGTAGCGTCTGACATTCCCACGGATTTTCTGCACAAGGTCAAAGGTCTGCTGGTCAATGATAGGCTCATGGGTATTCTCGAAAATTGTCCATTCGTCCTCCGGGACATAATGGCTTTTCTTGTCCTTGAAGTGCTTTCGGGTCTTGAAGTTGATGGTGTGTCCCAGATATTCACGCTTTTCAAGAATGTTGCAGATGGTGGAAGAACCCCAGCCGTACACATCTTTGAAGGTCTTATTTTTGTTCACGCCCTCGCCGTGCCGGGCAAGGTAAGCGGACGGAATGAGGACTTTTTCTTCTTTCAGCTTGCTGGCGATCTGATACGGACCGTAGCCGTCAATCGTCATGGCAAAGATGCGCTTGACCACCTCGGCGGCTTCGGGGTCAACCAACCATTGGTCTCTGGCTTCGTTCCAAAGATAGCCGTAAATGACCGTGCCTGTGAGGTGCTTGCCGGACTTGCCTTTGGACTGGAAAGTGGAACGGATTTTACGGCTGGTGTCTCTGGCGTAGTATTCGTTCATAATGTTGCGGAAAGGGGTAAAATCATCGTCCCCTCTGGCACTGTCCACGCCATCATTGATGGCGATAAGGCGAACGCCACGCTGACGCAGGATTTCCATAATCTGACCGACTTTCAGATAGTCACGACCCATGCGGCTCATGTCCTTGATGCACAAATACTCCACATTCCCGGCTTCCACTTCTTTCATCATTGCTAAAAATCCGGGACGGTCAAAGCAAGTACCACTAATGCCATCGTCCGTGAAATGGACAATGTTTGTAAAGCCCTGCCGTGCGGCGAACTCCTCCAACATTGCCTTTTGATTGGATATGGAATTGCTCTCACGCTGTTGGTCATCATCTTTGCCAAAGTCATCACGGCTCAGTCGTTCGTACAGAGCTGTGATTTTCTCATTTTTTCTCATAACTTGCGCTCCTTTCTTCGGTTTTAGGTTGTGTGTTCTAAGAGACTTCCCAACCGCTTGATTAAGAAGTCTTTTAGAGCATACAACACCGCTGGCGAGCTTGTATTTCTTATACTGCCTCACGGCGAAGTGCTGGGGGCTGCGGCGTTCCAACCCGTCAAACATATAGTCCACCGCGTTTTTGAAGGTTTCGTCATCCTCCCGGACTTCCATGCTGTTTATCATTTCCACCAGCGTATTCATGTTGCGTTCTTCCTCCGGCCCCTCAAAGACGATGTAGGACACAAGGGCGCAGTACAAGAGGGTTTCTGCTTTTGTCCAGAACTCGTCGCCCTCCTTGCCGTCGCCTTTGGTGTTGGCAATCAGGGCGGTAACAAATTTCAAAACATCGCTTTCTGTCTTGATATAGGCCAGCGGATTGTAGTGCATGGATTTTGAAAAGTCGATACTGCTGAACACCCGCACCCTGTATTTCTCCCGTTGCAGAAACCGCCCGCACTGGTCGAGAGTGCCGCCCTTCGGGTCTACCACCACATACGAGGAATGGGCTTGAAGGAGCTGCGGGGTCAACCAGAACCTTGTCTTTCCCGAGCCGGACGATCCGATGACACAGGCGTTTAGGTTCCGGGCATTGGCGGGTATCTTCGGACGGGTGTTCATGGTAAGGAACTCCGTCCCGGTCAGAATGACATTGTTCTGAAATTTAGGGTCAACAAATGGCTTTATATCTTCCTTTGTTCCAAAGCGGGCGGTGCCGTACTCCGCATCCCGCCGGAATTTTTTCGCCTGCCTGATCTTTGACTGTATCAGCAGATACATCCCAGCCGCACCGGCAAGGCCCACCAGCAGGTCAATACCTCCCTGCCCCGGCCAGTAGGTTTCAAAGGCTTTGGGGAAGGTATCAAGCATCCCCATGAGCTTTGTCCCGAAGTCTGTGCCGGGGGCGATCCGGTAGGCCGTCCCGATTTTGGAGAAAAACCAGAACACAAAGAGGTACGGCAGGTTTGGGAGCACATATTTTCTGATCTTGTCACTCAACGTCCGTCCTTCACCGCCTCTCTGGTTCGCTGCTTTTCCTTTGCCTGTGTCCTGATCTGCTCCGTGAATTTCCGAAGCTGGCCGAGGATGGAAGCCTTGTCCTGCTCTTTGTTCAGCACCTTTGCGCTGTACTTCTGGAAGGCCGCCGTGATAGCGTCCGCCTGATTAGCCTTGAAAAACAGCAGGTAATGACCGGGGCTCACTTTATGGAAAGCGTAGTCCACATGGAACTCCTTCGCAATCCGGTCAAAATCCTTTGGAGCTCCCACATAGGGCATGGCACTTTTGCCGCCATAGTGGTTCATCAGCTTTTTCACGCTCTGGCGTCCCTGCGGGGTCAGCGCCTTCCGGTGGTGCTTTTGTACCGCCCGCGCCACCTTCCCAAGCGCGGCAGCCAGCACCTTTCCCGTGAGCTTCGTTGTCCTGATCGAAAGGGCAACCGTTTTTTGGTTTACTTCTTCCTGCATAAAACCTCCTTTCCGTCGGGGTTCCCGCTATCCGGGAGGCCCCCGTACAGTCTCGGGGAACAGAAAACCTCGGGCCAATGTGGCCCGAGGCTTACCGTTCGGCATCCCTGCCGGACGGAGCTTTCTTTTCCGGCTCCGTCTGGACTTTTTCGCCCTGTTCCCGCATGGTCTGCAAGATAGAGGGCTTCTTTTGAAGCTGGGAAGGCTTTTCACCGGACAGCGGCTTGATACATTCCAAGCGGTCAGCCGCCCGGATGGCGTTGTCCGTGAGCTGCCTCTGCCATGCGCCTACACTGGGAGCCCAGCGGAAACCGCTGCTTTTCAACTCGGCCCGGGTGTCCGCGTCAGGCTTTCCGTCAAAGAACACCTGCAAGCGGTTGTCCTCCCGGTTCATTTCCACACGACCCCCATCGAACTCCCAGCCGGAAAATTCC
>NZ_QUGD01000031.1:0-31894 GCF_003478795.1 Clostridium sp. AF21-20LB
CATCCATTATTATTTTTACAATAATGGTTGTATTTTTCCAGAAATTGTATATAATAATAGAGTAAGAATTAGCGCGGGGTGGAGCAGTCTGGAGCTCGTCGGGCTCATAACCCGAAGGTCGCAGGTTCAAATCCTGCCCCCGCAATTTTTTTTATGCAATGAGAAGTGCACAGATAAAAATATAGAAGTTAAAAACATGCTTGCATGTTTTTTAACAGATATATTTTTAGATGTATACGGCGAATGCCGTAAGCGAAAGACCGCAGGTCTTGAGCTGAGCACTTCGGACTAAAAAAAAGCGACAAGCAAACTTTTAATCCGCATAAAACCAATAACCATTACGCCCAGATAGCTCAGTTGGTAGAGCAGAGGACTGAAAATCCTCGTGTCACTGGTTCGATTCCGGTTCTGGGCATATGGGGTATTAGCTCAGTCGGTAGAGCACTTGACTTTTAATCAAGTTGTCCGGGGTTCGAATCCCCGATGCCTCATGAAGATGAGAAGCCGTCACACTGGAGACAGTGTGGCGGTTTTTTGTGTAATAGGGAATTCCAAGGAATTTCCTATTACACAAAAAGGCACTAACGTGCCAATGATGCGCATTCGCGCGAAGAAGAAATAGGAAACTTCGTTTAACATTCATGTTAAGTAAAAAAGCCATTCAGACAGGAGTCTTTCTTGAATATATAATTTCTTGTTTTCGGATATGGCAGCTGTTATAATTGATTGAAAACAGAAGCAAATAGAAAACCAAAATGGAAGTAAGAATAGAACTAGGCAAATGCAGAAATTTTAAAATGGAGAAGAAAAATGGAGCCAAACAAGATGAAACAGAAACGCCGGAAATATTTATATGCAGCGGCGGCGCTTGGCATGACGTTCCTTTTGAACTTGAGCGGATGCAGCCGCCGGTTCACGAACTATCCGGAGACAGCCGGAACGGTAGCAATCGTGGACAGTACAGAGCGGGAGGTTGTCCGAGATGAAAGTGGAGAAAATCCAGATCAGCCGATTGATTTAGATAACCTGGGGGAACAGCAGTCGGCGGCAGAAATGGAAGCGTTAGCTGCGGCGGAGGCGGCGGAGCCGGGCGTGGAGGAGCCGTATCTGGACGGGGGAGAGCTTCGGCTTTTAGCGTGTGCGGATATCTGGCAGAACCTCTCCTGCGTTATGAAGACGAAGGAAGGCGCGGTGATCGTGGTAGACGGCGGTCGTGATGTCGATGCACCGCATTTGATTGAGGTTATTCAGGAGTTGGGCGGTCATGTGGATGCATGGCTTTTAACCCATCCGCACAGCGATCATGTGGGGGCGATCACGGAGATTTTAAACATGGATCCGATGCCGATCTCGATCGGTAAGGTGTACTATTCATTTCTGAATAAAGAATTTTTAGGTCAGGAGCAGGTTTCAAGACGGGATTCAGATTTGGAGTGTTATGATCAGATCACGGAAGCGATTGCGAAACTGCCGGAAGCAGAAAAATGCGGGACGCTTACGAAAGGGCAGAAGATTTCAGTGGCGGGCGCGGAGATCACAGTGATGAACGAGCCATTTGCCTGCACGGAAAATAGTTTTAATAACAGCTCGGTCGCGTACCGCGTGGAGATGGGCGGAAAACGGATCCTGTTTTTGGGTGATATGGGCTGGCAGGCAGGGGAAGATTTTCTTGCCAATCATACGCAGGAGGAACTGAAATCGGATGTGCTACAGATGGCGCACCATGGGCAGAGAGGCGTAGAAGAGGAGCTCTATCAGGAGATTTCACCGGAGGTCTGCTTATGGCCGACGCCGGACTGGCTCTGGGATAATGTGCAGGATGGCGTCGCGGGCGCTGGTTCGTATAAGACGCCGATTGTCCGTGGATGGATGGTAACATTAGGTGTGAAGAAAAATCTTTGTGTCAAGGATGGCGATCAGATACTGCGGTAGTTTTTTATAAAAGATTAAAATAAAATTTTAAAAAGTTGTTTTCAGGGAAATGAAATGCTTTTGGGATGCGGTGCAGCGGATAGAAATAAGACATGAACGAAAAAAGAGAGAAACAGAAGGAAGAAGAAAAAGTGAATAAAGACAGGAAAATGCGGTCGGAAACAATCATCCTACGTCCGGAAGTGCCGCTTTTAGAACGTTTATCCACCTATGCGGCGTCGGATGCCTACCCGTTCCACATGCCGGGCCACAAACGCCAGGTGAAAATGGGGATAACTTCCGTCCCGAATCCATTTTCGGTGGATATCACGGAGATTGATGGATTTGACAACCTGCATCATGCGGAAGATATTTTGAAAGAGTCGATGAATTCGGCGGCTGCGGTGTACGGAGCAGACCGGAGCTGGTATCTGGTGAATGGCAGTACGTGCGGGATTCTGGCGGCGATCGCGGCGGCGGTGAAGCGGGGGAAAAAATCCTCATGGCTCGAAATTCCCACAAATCAGCGTATCACGCGGTGGTTTTAAACCAGCTGGAACCGGTATATTTATATCCGGAGGAGGTGCCGGAGTTTCAGATTCCGGGAGGGATCGAGCCAGAGCAGGTGGAACGAGCACTTTTGGAGCATCCGGAGATCCGGGCGGTGTTTGTGACTTCCCCGACCTATGAGGGGATCGTGTCGGATATCCAGGGGATTGCAGCGACGGCGCACCGGCATGGAGCGGCGCTGATTGTGGATGAGGCGCACGGCGCGCATCTGCCGTTTGGGGATGGGAACTATTTCCCGGATGGGGCGTTACAGGAGGGGGCGGACCTGGTGATCCAGAGTCTTCACAAGACGCTTCCATCCCTGACACAGACGGCGATTCTGCATCTGAAAAGCCAGATTCTGGATGCGAAGAAGGTGGAACAGTATTTATCGGTTTACCAGAGTTCCAGCCCGTCGTATATTCTGATTGCGTCGATGGAGAACTGCGTCCGGTATATGGCAGAAAAAGGAGCCGGGGAGATGGCGCGGTATGGTGCGCGATTGCGGGAACTCCGGGAAAAATTGGCGAAGCTAAAACATTTCCGGCTTCTGAAAGAGGAAATCTGTGGTGCGGCAGGTGTGTATGGATATGATCCGTCAAAACTGGTGCTATTTCCAGATTTTATGACGGGAACCAGACTGGCAGAGGTTTTGCGGACAGAGTACCATCTGGAGGCGGAGATGTCGAGCGGGCGGTATGTGCTTCTGATGACTTCGTTTATGGATACGGAGGAAGGATTTTCGCGTCTGGAGCGGGCACTTTTGGAGCTGGATGCGCGGGTGGAAAAGCTGGAGGCGGAAAGTGTTGGGCTGAAAGATGCAAAACAAGGCAGGCAGGAACCGTTTTCGGAAGAACAATTGAATCGGAAACCGAACCAAGAAAATGATTCAGAAAACTATCCGCAGCAGATGTGTCTCCCCTGGCAGGCATGGCATGGGGATGGCATGCTGGTGCCGCTTGAGGAGGCGGAAGGAAGGGTGGCGCGGACCTGCGTTACCATTTATCCGCCGGGGGTACCGATGCTGATGCCGGGAGAGCGGATTGGAACAAGGGAGATCGCGCGGATCCGTGAGGATTGGAAGCTGGGACTTACGGTGGAAGGAATTTGTGAAAAATCAGACAAATTGAATTTGTGGATAGAGGTTGTTATTTAGCAGGTTCGCACATTTGCCATAAGAAACAGAGAAAAATCGGATTTATATATACGATGGAATGCGTGTGAAAATACTGGCTGGAAAGGCATAATAGGAAGATGGGACATATATTTTACGTGATGGGAAAGAGCGCGTCCGGGAAGGACACGATCTATAAGATATTGAGAGAGCGGCTGCCGCAGATCCGGACGGTGGTGCCGTATACGACCAGACCGATCCGGGCAGGCGAGCGGGACGGTGTGGAGTATTATTTTGTGACCGGAAAAAGGCTTGCGGATTTGGAGAAACAGGGAAAGATCATTGAAAAGAGAACCTACCAGACTATTTATGGACCGTGGAGTTATGCAACGGTGGACGATGGGCAGATCGATCTGGGATCGCATGATTATTTCATGATCGGGACGCTGGAATCGTATGAGGGGACGCGGAATTATTTCGGTGCGGATGTGCTGGTGCCGCTTTACATTGAGGTGGAGGACGGTGAACGCCTTCAGCGTGCGCTTGACCGGGAACGGCAGCAGACAGAGCCAAAGTATGCGGAGCTGTGCCGCCGTTTCCTGGCGGATGAGGCAGATTTCAGTGCCGAAAATATGGAAAAATGTGGGATCCGGGCGGAAAACCGGTTTGAAAACCGCGAGCTGGAAGCGTGTGTGGATACGTTGGTAAGGGAAATTCGGGCTCACGGATTGGCACTTTTGGAACCGAAAGTGCCGTAAGAAAACGTGGTGGCAGCAGGAATTTGCCGTATTCAAATGCGAAGCCACGGCAAATTCCGTTACTGGGCACGTATGCGTGAACAGTAACAAATTCGGAATTTCATCGCACTAGGCAGAGGGTAAATCTTGTGTTATACTAAGATGATAGAGATTTACAAATAATAAAAGAAGGGCATGATAGAAGGGATCCCAACCGATCCATACGATTGAAACGATTTTAGAATTAAAATCCAGAGTCCAGCCCTGAAAGGAGCATCAAGATGGCAGGTTTTCACGATATTATTGGACATGAGAAGATAAAAGAGCACCTTCAGAAGGCGATCGGGTATCAGAGAGTTTCACATGCCTACATATTGTCGGGCGAGGAAGGAATGGGACGCAAGACGATCGCGAAGGCATTTGCCATGACGCTTTTGTGCGAGAAACATGGGACGGAGCCGTGCATGGAATGCCATTCCTGTAAGCAGTTTTTGTCGGGCAATCATCCGGATGTGATCTGGGTGACACATGAGAAACCTGCGAGCATTGGTGTCGATGATGTCCGGATTCAGATCAATGATACGGTTTCGATCCGCCCGTACAGCAGTCCATATAAGATATATCTGGTCGATGAGGCGGAGAAAATGACGGTGCAGGCGCAGAACGCTCTTTTAAAGACGATTGAGGAGCCGCCGGCCTATGCGGTGCTGGTGCTTATCACGACGAACCCGGAGGTATTTCTGCCGACGATCCTGTCCCGCTGTATCCAGTTGAAACTTCGTCCGCTCAAGGATTCAGTGGTAAGCGATTACCTGACGGAGAAAATGGGCGTTTCGGATGGACAGGCGGATATTTATGCGGCGTTTGCGAGAGGAAATTTAGGAAAAGCGATTCATCTCGCCTCTTCGGAGGAGTTTGCACTTTTGTACCGAGAGGTGCTGACGCTGCTTAAAAATATCAAGGACATGGATATTCCGATGCTTCTGGATTATATCCGCAAGCTGCAGGAGGACAATCTGGATCTGTATGAGTGCCTGGATTTCATGCAGCTCTGGTACAGGGATATTCTGATGTTTAAGGTCACAAAGGACATGAATTCGCTGATCTTTAAGGATGAGTATTCGGCGGTCAGCAGTTGCTGCCAGAAGAGTTCCTATGAGGGGCTGGAAGAGATATTGAGTGCGATTGAAAAGGCAAAAGTCCGGCTGAATGCTAACGTCAACACCGATTTGGCGCTGGAGCTGATGCTTTTGACGATGAAGGAGAATTAAATTTATGATAAAGGTAATCGGAGTCCGGTTCCGCAAGGCCGGAAAGGTATATTACTTCGATCCGGCGCAGATGGAAATCAAGATGGGCGATCATGTGATCGTGGAGACCGCCCGCGGAATCGAGTTCGGAGAGGTGGTTCTTGGCGTCCGCGAGGTGGATGAGAAGAAGGTGATCCAGCCGCTGAAATCGGTCATTCGTATGGCGACGAAGAATGACGAGGAGCTGGAACGGAAGAATAAAGAAAAAGAGCATGAGGCATTCCAGATCTGTCAGGAAAAGATCCGCAAGCATGAATTGCAGATGAAGCTGATCGATGCAGAATACACCTTTGATAACAATAAGCTGCTGTTTTATTTTACGGCGGATGGAAGAATCGATTTCCGTGAGCTTGTCAAGGATCTGGCGGCGGTCTTTAAGACGCGGATCGAGCTGCGCCAGATTGGCGTCCGGGATGAGACGAAGATTTTGGGTGGCGTCGGTATCTGTGGTCGTCCGCTCTGTTGTCATTCATATTTATCGGAGTTTATTCCAGTTTCAATCAAGATGGCAAAAGAGCAGAACCTGTCCTTAAATCCGACGAAGATTTCGGGTGTGTGCGGTCGTCTGATGTGCTGCCTGAAATACGAGGAAGAGACGTATGAGGATCTGAACAGCCATCTGCCGAGTGTCGGCGATTACGTCACAACGGATGACGGGCTGAAAGGCGAGGTTCACAGCGTCAGCGTCCTGCGCCAGCAGGTAAAGGTGGTTGTGACGGTAGGACGGGATGAGAAGGAGATCCGTGATTACCGTGTGGATCAGCTCAAGTTTAAGCCGAAGCGCCGCCGTGACAGGGGAAATGTCAACGATGCGGAGCTGAAAGCGCTGGAGGCACTGGAGAAAAAGGAAGGAAAGTCGAAGCTGGATGATAATTAAAGAGGGCGAGCGGATCGATGAACTGCAGCGGAACGGATACCGGATCATCCAGAAGACGAACGGGTTCTGTTTTGGCATGGACGCGGTGCTTTTGTCCGGGTTTGCATCGGTGAAGCCGGGCGAGAAAGTGCTTGATCTGGGAACGGGAACCGGTATTATTCCGATTCTTCTGGAGGCAAAGACGGAAGGAAGCCATTTTACAGGTCTGGAGATCCAGGCGGAGATGGCGGAGATGGCATCCCGGAGTGTGGCGCTCAACAGGCTGGAAGAGAAGGTTTCGATCGTGCAGGGCGATATCAAGGAGGTTCCGACGCTGTTTGAGAAGGCATCCTTTGATGTGGTAACGACGAACCCGCCGTACATGAACGACAGCCACGGGCTGAAAAATCCCGATCTTCCCAAGGCGATTGCCCGCCATGAGGTTCTCTGCAATCTGGAGGATGTCGTGCGCGCAGCGGCTTCGGCACTTCGTCCCGGCGGACGACTCTATATGGTGCACCGTCCGAGACGGCTCATTGAGATTCTGATGGCGATGAAAAGTCAGAAATTGGAGCCGAAGCGGATGAAATTTGTCCATCCGTTTGCAGATAAAGAGGCAAATATGGTTCTCATCGAGGCGGTGCGCGGCGGCGGCGCGCTGATGACAGTGGAAAAGCCGATCATTGTGTACAAAGAGCCGGGCGTGTATACGGATGAGATTTATGATATTTACGGGTATTAATGGAATAGGAGAACGATGGAAGGAACATTATATTTGTGTGCCACGCCGATCGGCAACCTGGATGACATCACATTCCGGGTACTGGAGACGTTAAAGCAGGTAGATCTGATTGCGGCGGAGGACACGCGGCACAGTATTAAGCTTCTGAATCATTTTAATATTCATACACCGATGACGAGCTACCATGAGTACAATAAGGTCGAGAAGGCGCGTGTGCTGGTGGAGAAGCTGAAATCGGGCATGAATATTGCCTGCATCACGGACGCCGGGACGCCGGGTATTTCGGATCCGGGCGAGGAGCTGGTGCGCCAGTGCTGCGAGGCGGGAATTAAAGTAACCGCGCTTCCGGGAGCGGTGGCGTGTGTTACGGCGCTGATTATTTCGGGACTTCCGACGAGACGGTTCTGTTTTGAGGCATTTCTTCCGACGGACAAGAAGGAGCACCAGCGGGTGCTTGCAGAGCTTCAGAATGAGACGCGCACGATTGTGCTTTACGAGGCGCCGCACCACCTTCTGCGGACGCTCACGGAGCTTTACGAGGCGCTGGGGGATAGAAAGGCGTCCATCTGCCGGGAGCTGACGAAGAAATACGAGACGGCGTTCCGAACGACGCTTTCGCAGGCGGTGGCGTATTATACGGAAAATGAGCCGAAGGGCGAGTGCGTGATCGTCATCGAGGGCAAATCCGTCCAGGAGATCGAGGCGGAGGATCAGGCGCGCTGGCAGCAGATGTCCCTGGAAGAGCATATGGAACATTATGAATCACAGGGAAACAGCCGCAAGGAAGCGATGAAGCTGGTGGCGAAGGACCGCGGGGTTTCGAAGCGGGATGTGTACCAGGCGCTGCTGGAGGCGGAAGAGGCGTAGACACAAACGGAAAGCTGAAAAATGGGTAAGTGGAGTGGCGTTGGTGGAATGCCGGGGCGCTCCGGTTTGTGCAGATAAAAGAAAAATAGAATAAGATTTGAGAAAAGAACAAACTGTACTGATTAAAATATTTAAAAGTGTATATTTTAATCAGTACAGTTTTTGCTATAATTCCTACTAAGTTGATGCGGAAATGAATGTAAAAATACAGAATGTCAGTGAATTGTTTTTCGCAAGGCAGAATAGAAAGGCAGAAGAGGCGCTTGCCTGTGAATGATTCAGTGGATTCGGGTATTGATTGCAAGGATCGTAAGGACGCTTGGCTTACAAAGAAAAATCATATTCAACCACGGGAGGAATAAAAATGGCAGAGAATCGTTATGAACTGAATAAACAGCTGGCACAGATGTTAAAGGGCGGCGTTATCATGGATGTCACAACCCCGGAGCAGGCGAAGATCGCGGAGGCGGCAGGCGCGTGTGCGGTTATGGCGCTGGAGCGGATTCCGGCGGATATCCGGGCAGCGGGCGGTGTGTCCCGTATGAGTGACCCGAAGAT
The DNA here is from genome assembly GCF_003478795.1 of Clostridium sp. AF21-20LB. NCBI lineage: Bacteria > Bacillati > Bacillota > Clostridia > Eubacteriales > Clostridiaceae > Clostridium > Clostridium sp. AF21-20LB. The sequence goes on from NZ_QUGD01000031.1 coordinate 8,645, forward strand.
GATTCGCGGCATTCAGGAGGCAGTTTCGATTCCGGTTATGGCGAAGTGCCGGATCGGTCATTTTGTGGAGGCGCAGATTCTGGAAGCGATCGAGATTGATTATATCGATGAGAGCGAGGTATTATCTCCGGCGGATGATGTGTACCATATTGACAAGACACAGTTCAAGGTTCCGTTTGTCTGCGGTGCGAGAGACCTGGGAGAGGCGCTGCGCCGGATCGAGGAAGGTGCTTCGATGATCCGTACCAAGGGCGAGCCGGGAACGGGCGATGTCGTACAGGCAGTCCGCCATATGCGTGCGATGAATTCGGAGATCCGCCGGGTTCAGAATCTGCGTGAGGATGAGCTTTACGAGGCAGCAAAACAGTTAAAAGTTCCGGTTCATCTGCTCCGCTATGTACATGACAATGGACGTCTCCCGGTTGTCAATTTCGCGGCAGGCGGCGTGGCTACCCCGGCGGATGCGGCTCTGATGATGCAGCTGGGCGCAGAGGGAGTCTTTGTTGGATCTGGTATCTTCAAGTCAGGCAATCCGGAGAAACGTGCGTCGGCGATCGTGCAGGCAGTAACGAATTACAAGGATGCAAAATTACTTGCTGCGATTTCTGAGGATCTGGGCGAGGCGATGGTTGGTATCAATGAGAATGAGATTGCGATTTTGATGGCAGAGCGGGGACAGTAAGATGGAGAAAAAACAGATAGGCGTGCTGGCGGTGCAGGGCGCGTTTGCCGAACACATTGCCATGGTACGGAGACTGGGCGCAGAGGCGTTTGAGATCCGGCAGCTTCCGGATCTGGAGCGGCCGATGGACGGACTGATTCTGCCGGGCGGCGAGAGTACCGCGATGCGTAAGCTCCTGGATGAGCTGGGGCTTTATGAGCCGCTTCGGGCAAAGATTGCGGCAGGGCTTCCGGTGTATGGAACGTGTGCGGGGCTTTTGCTTCTGGCCAAGGAGATCGAGGGCGGAACGCCGTGCTTTGCGACGATGGATGTGTCGGCGGTGCGGAATGCCTACGGACGTCAGCTCGGAAGTTTTTACACGGAGGCTGAATTTGCCGGTCTGGGGACGATTCCGATGACTTTTATCCGCGCGCCGTACATCGCTTCGGTTCAGAAAAATGTTAAGGTGCTGGCGACAGTGGACGAAAAGATAGTCGCAGCCAGACAGGGAAACCAGTTTGCGACGGCATTTCATCCGGAATTGAATGAGGATGTGACGGTGCACCGGTATTTTCTAGAAGAAGTCTGCAAAGGAAATTAAGAGTGTAATTTGGTAGAAATTAGCGTGTGGTTGATGAAAAGTGAAACCTACTGGTAAGGGGAGCGAGAACTGCAGCCATTTAAAGCGGTCAGAATGTATGATATATTTCTGAAATGTGGGAAGATGTCATTGATTCTGACCGTTTTTTTATTTGTTTGGAAGGTGCGTTTTGTGAAAAAACAAAAAATGTACCTTGATAGGCTTTTGCGCTGAGGAAGGAAAACGCCCGGGAAAATGGCGGACTGCATGGAATTCCTATTGACAAAGTAGGAATTTCGCATTACAATCACTGATAAACCAATTAAAACAATATGAAATAAGAAAATTATATAAAAAACGAATTTGCTGATATAGCAAATAGACACAGGAGGATGACATCGTGGCTTATCAGATAGAGACAACTTGTATTTGCGGAGATCCGGAAACTTCTAAAAACCATTCTTTTGGCGCTGTTTCAGTGCCGATTTACCAGACGGCGACTTTTGCCCACCCGGGTATTGGGGAATCAACCGGTCATAATTATACGCGTGAGAGCAACCCGACCAGAGACGAGCTGGAAAAGACTGTTTCGGCGCTGGAAGGAGCGGTTGATACCGTTGCCTGCACATCCGGTATGGCGGCGATCTCGCTGATGATGGAGCTGTTTGACAGTGGCAGCCATTTTGTATGTACCGAGGATCTGTATGGCGGTTCCGTCCGTATTTTTGAGGCACTGGAAAAGAAGCGCGGTTTTTCATTTTCCTATATAAATACAGCCGATGTGGAGGCGGTTGAGAAGGCGATCACGGATCAGACGAAGGCACTCTACATCGAGACACCGAGCAACCCGACGATGCAGGTGACCGATCTGGCGGAAATGAGCCGTCTGGCGACGAAGCACGGACTGCTTCTGATCGTGGACAATACCTTCCTGTCCCCGTATCTGCAGAATCCGATCGCGCAGGGCGCGGATCTGGTTGTCCACAGCGGCACGAAGTTTTTAGGTGGTCACAATGATACGCTGGCTGGATTTTTATGTACGCCGATCAAGGCGCTGGCAGAGCAGATCCGGTATCTGTTCAAGACGATCGGAAGCGGACTTTCTCCGTTTGATTCTTTCTTAGTCCTGCGCGGCATCAAGACTCTGTCAGTGCGTGTGGAACGGCAGCAGGAGAATGCGATGAAGATCGCGAGCTGGCTGAAAGAGCAGAAAAAAGTAACGGATGTCTACTATGTAGGACTTCCGGAGCATCCGGGTTATGAGATCAACCAAAAACAGAGCCGCGGCGCGGGCAGCATGATTTCGTTCCGCACTGATACAGAGGAGACGGCGAGAAAGGTGCTGGAGCGCGTGAAGCTTATTTCCTATGCGGAGAGTCTGGGCGGCGTGGAGTCCCTGATTACCTATCCGATGCTGCAGACACATGGCGATGTGCCGGTTGAGATCCGGGAACGTCTTGGAATTACAGAGACATTTTTACGTCTGTCTGTCGGTATTGAAAATGTGGATGATCTGATTGCGGATCTGGAGCAGGCGTTAGCGTAAAAAGAGGGTAACTGTTCAGTAGGTCTGCGCATTTATTGCGCTGACCGTACGAAAACATGGGCCAGCAGGCAAAAATCCCATTGCCGTAGGCAATTTTTAATGGATTTTTGCGCGTGACTGTGAAGGTACTGAACAGTTACAAAAGAGGATAGATATTTGGTATTGGTTTTGCATGGGCAGTGGGATATGGGCATGGATGACAGGATGCCAGAGTGAAAACCGTTCATTGACAGGAACGATGGATTGGGAGGAAAATGCATGAAATACGATTTTGACAAAGTGGTGGACCGGCATGGTACCAACTGTTTAAAATATGATTTTGCCATCGAGCGAGGAAAACCAGCGGATATTTTACCGCTTTGGGTGGCTGATATGGATTTTCAGACGGCTCCGGCGATTTTAGAGCGGCTGGAAGAGACAGTAAAACATGGTATTTTCGGCTACAGTGATGGAAAAGAGGGCTATTTTGCGGCAGTCCAGAACTGGTACCGGGAGCGCTTTGGCTGGGAGACGAAACCGGAGTGGCTGGTGAAGACACCGGGCGTTGTATTCGCGCTGGCGGCGGCTGTCCGGGCGTATACAAAGGAAGGTGACGGCGTACTGCTTCAGCAGCCGGTGTACTATCCGTTTTCGGAAGTAATTACGGACAATGGGCGTAAGATTGTCAACAGCCCGCTGAAAATCACGGATGGCTATTACACGATGGATTTTGACGACCTGGAAACGAAGATCGTGGAAAATAAGGTCAAATTGTTCCTGCTTTGCAGTCCGCACAACCCGGTCGGACGTGTCTGGAGCGAGGAAGAACTGCGCCGGGTTGGCGAGATTTGCCTGCGTCACGGTGTGCTCGTGGTCAGCGATGAGATCCACAGTGATTTTACCCGCGAGGGACATCCACACACAGTATTTGCGAAGCTGGGTGCAGAGTTTGAGCAGAACTGCCTGATCTGCACGGCACCATCCAAGACGTTCAATCTGGCGGGACTGCAGATTTCCAATATCTTTGTGCCGAACCCAGAGCTTCGGAAGAAACTCTTAAAGGAGATCACGGCGGCAGGCTACAGCCAGGTCGGTCTGATGGGACTGGTAGCATGCCAGGCGGCGTATGAAGAGGGAGCGGAGTGGCTTGCACAGCTAAAAGCGTATCTGGAGGAGAACCGGAAGTTTGTGAAGGCGTATCTGGAAGAGCATCTGCCGGAAATCCGTCTGATCGAGCCGGAGGGAACCTACCTTCTGTGGCTGGATTTTAAGGCGCTTCATTTGAATGAAAAAGAGCTGGAACATCTGATCGTGGACAAGGCACATCTGTGGCTGGACAGCGGCGCGATGTTCGGACCGGACGGCGAGGGCTTCGAGCGGATCAATATCGCATGCCCGCGGGCGACGGTGGAGAAAGCGCTGAAGCAGCTGGAAGCGGCGATCCGCGGATAAAATTGATTGGGTCACGAATCAGAACCCGTATAATTCAAGTCGAACGTCCGTGAGACTTGGCGCGTGATTCTGGTCAGCGAAGCTGACATATTCCTATCAGAATCACTGCGCATCCTCGCGGAGCGTTTATCTCAGTCGGAGAATGGACTCCCACTGAGACAAATTTGCTATTACTCACCACCTGAAGAGGTGGGAGTCTTCTCGACTGAGATAAACCTGCCGCAGGCAGACTGTATCCCCCATATAAACAGTCTGTCTGCGGCAGGTTTTTTGACTTCATAGGAACATTATTTTATGAGAACCGGAACACCGCAGTTCCATACGCCGGAAGCGGGTACGCAAAGGAGTATGGCTGTCCGTCACATTCGCTCTTGATGGAGCGGTAATGGCTGATCTTATCGCCGCGCTTGTAGTAGCCGTGTTCCTGGTCAAGCAGCAGCGTGTAGGTGCCGCGTTTCGGAACACCGACGCGGTAATCGTCGCGGTCTACCGGGGTGAAGTTGCAGATGAAGAGAAGATTCTTTTTCTGTGTTTCATCGCGGCGGATAAAGCTGAAAATACTGCGGTCTCCGTCGTTGGCGTTGATCCATTGGAAGCGTCATACTCCTCGTCCAGGCGGTAGAGCGCCGGATATTTGTGGTAGAGCGTCAAAAGCCCTTTCACATAATTTTGGAGGTCGGCATGGAACGGCTCTTTCGTAAGGTACCAGTCGAGGGAGACTTTTTCATCCCATTCATGGAACTGACCGAAATCCTGTCCCATGAAGAGAAGTTTCTTGCCCGGATGTCCGAGCATGAAAGTGTAGCCGACTTTCAGGTTGGCAAATTTATCCTCGTATTCGCCCGGCATTTTGTTGATCATCGAGCATTTGAGGTGGACGACCTCGTCGTGCGAGAGCACCAGAATGAAGTTTTCGCTGGTGCAGTAGGTGATGCCGAAGGTCATTTTGTTGTGGTTAAATTTACGGAAATACGGGTCGAGCTTCATGTATTCGAGGAAGTCATGCATCCAGCCCATATTCCATTTGAAGGTAAATCCAAGACCGTCCTCCTCCGGGCTCTTGGTAACGTTCGGCCAGGCGGTGGATTCCTCGGCAATGATGATGGCGCCGTCTTTCCGGCCGCGGATCACGCTGTTTAAATGTTTGAAAAACTCGATGGCTTCGAGGTTTTTGTTGTCGCCATATTTATTTGGTACCCACTGTCCGTCCTGGCGCCCATAGTCTAAGTAAAGCATGGAAGCGACGGCGTCCACGCGCAGACCGTCGATGTGGTATTCATCGAGCCAGTAGAGCGCGTTGGCGATCAGAAAATTGGATACCTCGTTTTTGGCATAATCAAAGACCTTGGTACCCCAGTCCGGGTGCTCGCCTTTGCGCGGGTCGGCATACTCATAGAGCGCCTGTCCGTCGAAATCGGCAAGTCCATGTGCATCCTTCGGAAAATGCGCCGGAACCCAGTCTAGGATGACACCGATGCCTTTTTTATGTAAGTAATTGACGAAATACATAAATTCCGTCGGGGTTCCGTAGCGGGAGGTCGGGGCAAAATAGCCGGTTACCTGATATCCCCAGGAGCCGTCATACGGATGTTCGGCGATTCCCATGAGCTCTACATGGGTGTAGCCCATTTCCAGGACATAGTCAGCCAGCTCATGCGCGGCTTCCATGTAAGTGTAATAACCGTCCTTTTCCGGGCGGTTTTTCTTTTTCCAGGATCCTAAGTGAACCTCGTAGATAGAGATTGGCGCCTTGACCGGATCGGTGCCCGCGCGCGATTCCATCCATTTGGAATCGTTCCATTTGAAGCCGCGGATATCGGCGGTCACGGAAGCGGTTCCAGGACGGTATTCTGCCGAAAATGCATATGGATCTGCCTTAAATAAAATCGTTCCTGTGTGCGTGGTGATGGCGAATTTGTAGAGCTGTCCCACGCCAAGTCCCGGTACGAAGAGCTCGTAAATGCCGCTGTCTGCGACCGGCTTCATCGGGGTTGCATCCGGATTCCAGGCGTTGAAGTCGCCGACCAGGCTGACGGCGGCTGCGTGCGGCGCCCAGACCGCGAAATAGTAGCCGTCCTGTCCGCGATATGTATAAGGGTGTGCGCCCAGCTTGTGGTAGAGCTGGTAGTGGCGGCCTTCTCCGAAGAGATACCGGTCAAGCTCGCCGATCACGCCGAGTCCTTCTGTCTTTGGTTTTTTCGATGTGGTTCGTTTAGTAGTGGAAGCTGCTTTTTTCATAAGGTTACCCCTCCGTGATTCCGAGAATAACAGCGCTGTTACCCTCTAATTCTATCTGAATTTTGTTTGTATTCTTATCGATCAAAAACGATTTTCCGGTAATCAGATCCGTAGCTTGTTCCGCTGTCGTGTGGAATGGAAGTGGAACTTGTAAATAAGCGGCGTTGTCATCGTTGTTGGCAGCGGTAAGGATCGCCTGGTGGTCACCGTGTCTGGCAAATGCGTACTGCCGGTTTGTCAGCAGAAGTTCCTGATAACGCCCACCGTGAAGCGCCGGTTCGGCGGCGTGGATGGCGGCGAGTTTCTGGATCAGAAGTGTAAGCGGTGTCACGGTGCCTGCGCTGGTATCTGTGTTTGAGCCTGTGGTGCTTGAAGTGGTCTGGCAGCAGGTGTTTGCGCCTGCGTGTATGTTTGGGCCTGTGGCGCTCGAAAAGCTCTGGCAGTTGCCATCTGTGCGGATGCCGGTGTTTTGTCCGTCGCTGGTCTGCATTTCTTCTGCAAGCGGTCTCGGCGGCAGGATTCTCGGACGGAGTTCCGTATCAGAGTTGTGTCCGCGGCGTCCCTGAATGCCCCATTCACTTCCATAATAGATGGACGGAATGCCCGGAAGAGTGAACAGCAGCGTGTAAAGCGGCGCAAGATGTGCCGGATTTAACAGTTTGCTTGCGATCCGGTCTTCGTCGTGGTTGTCCACAAAGGTGTAGAGATCCCGCCCCACCGCTTCGAGGCGGCGGACATTGTGTGCCAGTTCGAAATAATTGTGGTCGTTGTGCGCGGAATAGATACTTTTGTGCATCTCGTAGTTGGTGACGGAATGAAGCATCTGCGGATTGACCCAGCGGGCGTATTCGCCGTGGATGACTTCGCCCATCAGCCAGAATTCCGGCTTGATTTCATTTGCCAGCCGGCGCAGTTCCTGCATAAATTCAAAGGAAAGATCGCCCGCGCAGTCGAGGCGAATACCGTCGATGTCAAATTCCTGCACCCAGAAACGGACAGTGTCAAGCAGATAGTTCCGCACTTCCGGGTTTCGGTGGTTTAAGCAGGGAAGCTCCCAGATGCCGTGCCAGGATTCATAGCCGAAGGAATCGCCCAGCGGGCTGCCCCAGCCGAAATTGACGTTCCTGTACCATCCGGCGTAAGGGGACTGGTCACGGTGCGCCTGCAGGTCGCGGAAGGCGAAAAATTCGCGACCGGTGTGGTTGAACACGCCGTCCACGACGACGCGGATGCCATGCTCATGGCAGCAGTCCACGAAAGATCGGAACGAAACGTTGGTTCCCAGCCGCCGGTCGATGAGCCGGAAATCGCGGGTATCATAGCCGTGCGTGGATGATTCAAACAGCGGTCCGATGTAAATCGCGGAAATATGCAGGCTCTCTAAATAGGGAATCCACTGCATCAGTTCGTCCATGCGGGAATCGGAGGAAACGTCCCTGGTGCCATCCGCTGTCCCATCGGAGACAGGATAGGGATTGGCAAACGGTGCTCCGGTCATTCCCAGAGGATACATATGGTAAAAGATAGCTTTGTCGTACCAGGCTGTCATGAGAAAGGTCCTCCTTGTGTCGGTTAAATGGTATTTTCCTGTTGTTTAATATGTCGTAAAAGGAACTGATACCGGAGGTGTGCGGCTTTCAGTTCGTAGATATAGCAGTCAATCAGAGTCGGATCGACGACCTCTTCAAAATGGTTGAAAACGGTGTTGATCGTGCTCATGGTCTGTCGCAGTTCTGTCAGCAGCTCCGGGTCAGGGTGGGCGGAAAAAATGTCCGTGCTGGTGCTCCCGGAGCAGTGGGTGCGGTTGTGCTTCATGGTTTGATGCTCTCTTTCTGAATCCTATAAATTGGTACAACGATCAGTATATTCAGAAAATGGAAAGATATGCATCCTGGTTCAGGCGTTCATGGAAAGCACGGATTCCAGCAGATGTCCGAGCTGCATCAATTTCCGGGTGCTGTCTTCGATCGAGAGGTAATAATAATTGCAGGTTCCCTCCCGGTGGACGTCGATCAGCCCGGCTGTCTTTAAGATCTTCAAATGGTGGGAAACTGCCGGGCGCGACAGGCTGGTCCGTTCGGTGATTTCCCGGACATTTAAGCCGTGCGGACGGGGCTGGGTGGGCAGGCTGATTGGACGGTCATCGTTTTTATCAGGCTGATTTGTGTTCATAGGGGTGTTTTTTGTGCGTCCCGTGAGGGCTTCGTCCGTCAGTGCTTCGATGATCGTCAGCCGTATTTCATCACCCAGTGCGATAAAAAGAGGCATACAGGTATGAAAATGCTGTTTAAGTTCTGTTCCTTTTTTCATCGCGCTTCCTCCTTCTCGAATGGTTTAAAAATTTAAACTAATAATATTTTACCATTTTTTGTTTCGTCAGTCAATGAAAAGGAAAATGCTGGAATGGGTATTTATAGATAAAAAATAAAGAGATATTTTGGCAATTATTTTCAAATAACGAAATTGTCTAGCTAAAATAACGGGGTCAGATGCACAAAGTTTTTGAGATGTTTTTGGCGCATATTTCGGGTGTTTTGGGATTGACTTTTGATCAAAAACTGTTCATAATGGAGGAACATTCATGGATGGGTTCTTCCATCTGTCACGGGAATCCGGATTTCCCGTTGATCTATTATTAAGATTCTAAAAGTTAAGTTCAGAGAAATGTTCGATAATTTTTCAGGAATGTTTGAAGTGCATACAGGAAATGAATGGAAAAAGGTGGCGGTAAAAGCTGGCGCAGGACTGGCAGCTATCGTTTGCGGCAGGAGTTTTGAAAAGAGGACATACTGTGCAGAAATTGTTCGTTTCATGTATGCGAAAGAGAAGGAGGGGATGGATTGACCTTTTTGCTGCTGTTGTTTACTGGCGGCTGTGCGTTTTGGGATTTGAAAAAACGCCGTATTCCCAATGGGATGCTTCTGCTTGGCGGCCTGTTGTTTCTTTTGATTCGGTTTGGTCTGGGGATGAAGATGGGATATACGGCCGGATGGGACGGGCGGCTGCCGGGATATGGGGCGGCGCTTATGATGGGGATTGGCGAGACTTGTGGATATTTGATTCGTAGCGGGAGTTTATTGATTGTCCTGTTCCCTCTGTATCTGTTTCGCATGATAGGTGCGGGGGACATCAAAATGGCAGCCGTCCTGTTTGGTGCCGCCGGGCTGCGGCAGGGCGGGCGGATTTTCCTGTGCGGGCTGGCAGCTGCCGGAATATGGTCGCTCGTATTACTTATCCGGCGTGGGATTGCCAGGCAGCGGCTTACATATCTTGTGTTTTATTTGTACCGGTCCGCGCTTGGGGGAAGCGTCGAGCCGTACTATCTGGAAGCGCGGGATGGAAAAGAGGCATCTTTTTGTCTGGCACCGTGCCTGTTTTTGGGAGTGATTGGGGCGGAGCTGATTCGGTATCTGTAAGGAAAATGGCTTGTGATTAGGGAGGTGGCGGTGCGATGAAGCATATTCTGGCTGTGTATGATGTGGATCCGGTCTATGCGGCACGGTTTGCAGAGGTAGTTAACCAGAAGGAAAAAATACCGTTTGAGGTGGTGGCGTTCAGCTCGATCGAGCGGCTGCGGGCATTTGCGGCGGAACATCCGGTAAAGCTTCTGTTGTTGGGCGAGCATGTTCCGGCGGAAGAAAAGGAGTCTATCCGGGCGGAAAAGGTCATTCTTTTATCGGATAATGGGGGAAAGCCGGTTAGTCCGTCAGTTCCCTGTGTCTACAAATACCAGTCCAGCGATGCGATTGTGCGCGACGTGATGACCTGGTATGGGGAAAGCCCGGGGGATCTGCCGGAGGTGTCCGGACGGGGGCTGGCGAAGGTTTTGGGAGTGTATTCGCCGGTTGGACGGTGTTTAAAGACCTCGTTTGCCCTGACAATAGGAAAACTTCTGGCACAGGAGGAGCGGGTGCTGTATCTGAACCTGGAGGAATTTTCCGGTCTGTCGGTTTTGATGAAAGAAGAATATAAGAGTGATTTGTCGGATCTGTTGTATTTTTACAACGGTGGAAGCTATAATTCGCTTCGTTTGAGCAGCGTTGTCCACACGATGGGGGAGCTGGATTATATTCCGCCGGTGCGCTATCCGGAGGATCTGGATCAGGCGGGAGAGGAGGCAATCGCGGGGCTTATACGGGCAATTGCCGGGGAGAGTGCGTATGATACGCTGGTAGTGGATATAGGAAGCGGGCGCAGGACGGCGCTTTCGGTAATGAAGCTGTGCCGGGTAATTTATATGCCGATCCGGGAAGATCCGGTGTCTTTGGCAAAGCTTAAGGAGCTGGAGCAGTATTTTTCACAGACAGGAAATGGCATGCTAAGGGAACGTATTAAACGCCTGAAACTTCCGTATCACGGCAGTTTTGGACGGGGCGATTATATTGACCAGCTCTTATGGGGAGAACTGGGTGATTATGTACGGCAACTGCTGCGGGGAAGCAGTGTGGGCGGATAATGTTCATTGTGGGTTAAATTAGAAGGGGCAAAGTCTTTTGACAGGGATAAATTGAGCGGGATTTTGCCAGTCATTCTAAAGAGTAAACGGTTGTGAGAGAAACAACTGGCAGGGGGAAGTATGCAGGAGCAGAAAATGGTTTTGAGGCAGCGTCTGATGGAGCAGATGGAGAGCCGTATGCAGGTGGAGGATGAGGAGCTGCGCGACCTGATCGACATGGCGATTCTGGAAGCGGCAGAAGGGGCGTATCTGCCGTTAAAAGAGCGGCTTTGTTTGAGAAAAGAGCTGTTTGATTCATTCAGACGGCTGGATATTTTGCAGGAGCTGGTCGATGATCCGACGATCACGGAGATCATGGTAAATGGCACGGAGCACATTTTTGTCGAGCGGCAGGGGCGTGTGGAAGAATTAGAAAAGCACTTTGATTCGGTAGGGCAGCTAGAGGATCTGATTCAGCAGATTGTAAGCCGTGTCAACCGGACGGTCAATCTGGCATCCCCGATTGCGGATGCGAGACTGGAAGATGGTTCGCGTGTTCACGTGGTGCTGGCACCGGTGGCGTTAAATGGTCCGATTTTAACGATCCGGAAGTTCCCGGAACCGATCACGATGGAACGTCTGATTGAGTTAAAAAGTATCAGCCGGGAGGCAGCGGCATTTTTGCAGAAAGCGGTCGAGCGGGGGCTCAATATCTTCATCAGCGGCGGAACCGGATCGGGAAAAACGACGATCTTAAACGCCATGTCCGGCTATATTCCACAGGAGGAACGCATCATCACGATCGAGGATTCGGCAGAGCTTCAAATCCGCCATGTAACGAATCTTGTCAGCCTGGAAACAAGGGTGGAGAACCGGGATGGCTCGCAGGAGATTTCCATGCGCGATCTGATCCGGGCGAGTCTCCGAATGCGTCCGGACCGCATCATTGTTGGAGAGGTCCGGGGCGGCGAGGCACTGGAAATGCTGCAGGCGATGAATACGGGGCACGATGGCTCGCTCTCAACCGGACATGCCAACAGCGCAAAAGACATGCTCTCAAGACTGGAGACAATGGTTCTGATGGCGGCAGAGCTGCCGCTTGCGGCGGTCCGGAGCCAGATTGGTTCAGCGCTCGATCTGATGGTCCATGTCGGGCGGATGCGTGACCGGAGCCGGAAGGTACTGGAGATCACGGAGGTGATAGGCTATGAAAATGGGGAAATCCGCCTTTCTCCCATCTATCAGTTTCAGGAAAGCGGGGAGGCTGGTTCCGGACAGGTGGAAGGAGCACTTGTCCAGGTTGGCAGATTTGAAGGGCGGCGCAGGTTCGCGGGAGGAAGTGCTTTCTGATTACCGGGTTTACCACCTGACGGGGCAGGAGTGGATACGTTACCTTCTGGAGGGAACAGCGGTGTGCGCCGTGACGGCGTATGTATTCTACCGTTCATTTCTGGCGTTCGTTCTGATGCTTCCGGCGGGGATGCTGCGGCCGTTTTTTAAGAGGCGGGAGCTCTGCCGCCGGAGAAAAGAGGAGCTGCGGCTCCAGTTTAAGGAAGCGATTCAGATCGTGGCTTCGGCGCTGGCTGCAGGCTATTCAGTGGAAAATGCGTTTATTGCGAGCGTGCGCGATCTGGAAGAACAATACGGAAAAGAAGGGATGATTACCCATGAGTTTTCATATCTGGCAAGCCAGCTTAAAATGAACCGGACCGTGGAGGCGCTGCTTTCTTCCTTTGCGAAGAGGAGCGGTCTGGATGAGGTGGAAAATTTCTCTGTTATTTTTACTGTATCCAAACGGAGCCGGGGCGAGCTGGCAAGCGTGGTTCACCATGTCGTTCACGTGATTTCGGATCGCATTCAGGTGCGGGAGGAAATTCTCACGATGACGGCAGAAAAGCAGTTTGAACAGAGAATTATGAACCTGATGCCGTACCTGATCGTGCTCTACGTGGATTTGTCATCGCCGGGCTTTTTCTCACAGATGTATGAGACAGCAGTGGGGCGGGTGGTGATGACCGGGTGTCTGGTGGTCTATCTGCTGGCATGGAGGGTATCGGGGAAAATTCTTCAGATTGAGGTGTGAAACAGCATGGGAAAAATGGGGAAAAAGCAGGTTTTATGCATTCTTTTGGGGATAATTCTGGCAGTTGCGGGATATCTGGTGGAAAAACGGGATGGGGCGCTGGAAGAGGGGAACCGGCTGAACCGCTATGCATACGGAGAAGGGGAACGGCAGCAGGAAGTGTGGGTGCGCGGACTGTGCGAGAAGGAGATTCCGGTGGAGATTTCGCTCGGAGAGCGGGAATATGCGGAAGAGGATGCAAAAAAAGCATTGCTGGAGGCGGGAGGTAAACTGGCGGATTTAATTCGGGGAAACAATCCGTCCCTGAAGGAGGTAAGGGAAGATCTACATCTCGTCGGCTGGCTGGAAGAAGAGGGCATCCGGGTCCGCTGGACACCGGAGGATGCGGAATGGATTGAGACAGATGGGACAGTTTTAAATGAAGAATGCCCGGAGAAGGGGATTCAGACAGAACTGACCGCATCCCTGCAGGCGGGAGCATTCAGCCGGGAGTACCGGTTTCCGGTCACGTTATATCCGCCGCTTCGGACGAAGCAGCAGGAAAAAGAGGCAGGTTTTAAGCGGCTGTTAAAGCAGATGGATGAGGCGCAGAGAACGGAAGGGCAGCTGGTTCTGCCAAAGACGTATGAGGGGAAGAATTTATCTTACCGGGTGCGCGGAGACAGGGAATATCTGCTGTTTCCGGTGCTGGGGATTGCGGCGGCAATTCTGCTTCCTCTTTATGAAAAACAGAAGGAGAGTGAGGCGAAAAAGAAGAAAAAGCGGGAGCTGATGGAAGATTATCCGGAGATTGTGTCAAAGCTGACTGTATTTTCCGGGGCGGGGCTTCCGGTCCGCCGGGCATGGGAGCGGATTGTGCTGGAATATGAGGCGGCATGCCGGGCGGGAACACAGACGGAGCGGGCGGCATACCGGGAAATGGCAGCGGCATATCACCGGATGCAGCGCGGTGTCCCGGAACTACAGGCATATGCGGAATTTGGTGCGGGCTGCCGCCTGAGACCGTACCGGAAGCTTTCCGGGCTTTTGGAGCAGAATGTCAGAAATGGGGCAGAAGGACTTCGAAAGGCGCTGGAGACAGAGATGGAGTCGGCGTTTGAAGAAGAGAAAGCACTGGCAAGACGCCGGGGAGAAGAGGCATCTACAAAGCTGATGCTTCCATTGTTTTTGATGTTGATGATTATTATGGTGATGGTTTCAGTCCCGGCGTTTCTGGCGTTTGGGATCTGAAAAATGGGGAGAAAGGAGAAAAAGTATATGGATAAAGCGTATCTGGTAAGAGAAGTAAAATCGTTTCTGATGGACGAGGATGGTGTGGGGGTCATTGAGTTAGTGCTGATTCTGGTGGTGCTGATCGGTCTGGTCATTGTCTTTAAAAAGCAGATTAATACGCTTCTTACAAATATCTTTAAACAGATCAACAGCAAGTCGAAGGAGGTATATTGATCCGGGCAGAACGGCACATTGAAACAGAAAAGGAAGTTTGCGGGGAGATCACAGTTTTTCTGAGTTTGATTCTGACCTGTATCTGTGCGCTGATGGGCGGGCTGTTTGAGTCCGCCCGGGCAGCCGGAAGCGGCTGGTATATGCAGATGGCGCTCAATTCCTCACTGGATTCGCTGATGAGCTGTTATCACCGGGAGATTTGGGATAAATACCGGATTTTTGTGCTGGAATGTGCGGATAAAGAGCGCCTGGCGGCGGAGATGGAGCCGCAGATGGAAACATATCTGGCGGCAGCGCCCTTTTATCCGGTCAGCGGCGGCAAGGTACAGATCGAAGCGATGGATGCGATCACCGGGCATAAGGGGGATTTCTTTGCGAAGGAAGTTACCGATTATATGAAAGTGGGTGTCTGGACGCTGGAAAGTGAGGAGTCTGAACTGCCTGAGATGGAAAAACGGATGACGGAAGCAAGGGCGGTTCATGGGATTGCGGAAGGATATCAGGAAAATGGCAGAAAAGTGCTGCGTCTGGAAGAGTCGATCGAGGCGATCGGAGCCTGCCTGCAAAAACAGGAGAAACATCTGGAGGAGATGGAGGCAGCGGTCCGCCAGGCGGATGGAAGCTCGTTCTTTCAATCGGCGGAAAGCTTAGAGAAAGAATTAAAGCAGATTCCGGGGCTGGTTGCGGCGTATGAAAAACAGGCGGACCGGCTTGCGAAAGAATTGCAGGGATCGGAGCAGGGGGCGCAGGAAGCCCAGCCGGATCTGGAAGAAGGCTCCTGGGGCATGGTACAGGAGGAGATGCGGGGGTATCGTTCGTATTTGGATGCGGATGGAGCGCGCCGCCAGGAGGTAAAAAAGACAGAAGAGACGGCTCACGGAAATGAAGAGGTGGTTGCAGAAGCAGTCCGGAAAGGAAAGGAGATACAGGATTATATCGATGATTGGGAGCCTGACGATGAGGACGATGAGCTGGACGATGAAGCGCTGTGGGCGCCGGTTCTGACGATCACAGCGGGTTTTCAGAAGGATGGACGTTTCCGGGTTCCGGCAGTCCGAGACAAGAAAAAAATGAATGTGCTGGAAGCAGTCAGCCGCCTGTCGGGGACGGATCTGTTGAGTCTTTGTGTGCCGGCGGGAACTGTGATTTCAGAAAACTGGATTTCGACCGCGGCATTTCCGTCGGCATTGTATGCAGGCGGAGAGAGCGGAAAGCGGGGGACAGCTGGGGATGTCTGGACGGCGGGGCTTGAACGGGCTCTTTTAGATGCGTATGCGGCGCATTTTTTTACCCGGTTCGGGCAGGAAAAGACGGGAAGTGTCCATTATGAGCAGGAATATCTTTTACAGGGAAATGCGTCGGAGCGGGAAAATTTAAAACACACCGTCAATGAACTTCTGGCTGTGCGTGAGGCGGTGAATCTGGCAGCTTTATATGCGGATTCTGAAAAACGGTCGGAGGCGGAAGCATTGGCGCTGGCAATCACGGGGCTGGCGGGAATCACACCGATCACGGCGGCGGCATCCTTCTTTATCATGACAGTCTGGGCGTTTGCAGAGTCGGTGGCAGATGTGAAGGTTCTGCTGGCGGGCGGAAAAATTCCTTTTTTCAAACAGCCGGGGGAGTGGCAGATTTCGCTTTCTGCTCTGACGGAAAAGGGCGCGTCCATCTTTCTGGAAACGGGGACGGATCCTTCATTGAAAAACGGGACAGACGACAGCGGGCTGGACTACCAGGACTGGCTGAAACTCTTTTTCCTGATACAGGGAAAGAGCCGTTTCTGTTACCGGATGATGGATATGATTCAGAACCGCATTTCAGAAAAAGAGCCGGGATTTCGGATGGATCAGTGCCAGTATGGGGTAAGTGTGTCCTATACGGCACAGGGAACGTTGATACCGCTTCGTAGAACGTCCCAGAAGGAATATTAAATACAATTACAGGGGAGTGGAGGACAGTGTCCTTTTTCAGGAGATGATGCAAGTGAATGTGCCTCTCCAAGTACATAAAGAAAGCCAGTAAAAAAGATGATGACAACTAACCTAACAAAACGAATAAATGAAAGTATCTGTGCGGTCGGGATACCCGTCCTTCGGCGGCATAGAGCCCGAGTAAGAAAACGACCCTGGAAAAGGGCATTGTCCTCTGCTTCCCTGTGTGCGAGCCTGACGATTGAGGCGGCGCTTAGTCTGACATTGTTTATGTTTACGGTGATTCTCCTGTCAGTTCCGATGGAAATACTGGATACTCAGAGAAAGGTGCAGACGGTGCTGGAAGTGACGGGGCGGGAACTGGGATGGCAGGTGTATCGGACATCCCATACGGTGCATCCGGCAGAAATGGAGGCGGGAAAAGCGGCAGAGGCAGGAGAAAAGGGAACGGGGGGCTGGTCAGAACTTCCGTCCGGGCTTATCCTGCAGGGATATTTAAAGGAGAAGATTCAGACAGCGGGCGGGAACAAAGTGTCCAATATCCAGTGTGGTGCCAGCTGCGTATCGGAAGATGGAGAATGGATTGACCTGCGCGCCTCCTATCAGGTGCGGCTGCCGTTCTCGGTATTTGCGCTTGACCATGTGACGCTTACTTCCCGGAGCCGGAAGCGGGGATGGATTGGGGCGGAAGGCGGGTATTTCTCAGAGAAAAACGCTTCAGAACCGGAGGAAAAATGGGTCTATGTGGGGCGGGACAGTACGCGCTACCATCTCTCGCCTTCGTGCCATTATATATCGAATCAGATCACCGCGGCTGCGTATGCAGATGTAATTTCGGGGGTGCTTAGAAACAGCGGGGGATGCCGTTATAAGGCTTGCAGATACTGTGGAAAGACGGTGTCGGCGGGAGGTCTGGTGTATATTCTTCCGTCCGGCGAGGTTTACCATGGAAAGCAGGACTGTTCGTCATTGGCATATTATGTGCAGAAGGTGCGGCGATCAGAGGTGGAATATATGGGTGTGTGTTCATACTGTGGAAGTGGATAGGTGCGGATGGCGGAAAGAATCAAGGAGGGGTGAGAGGGCGGAGTGATGGAAAACAGTGCAGGGATAAGTTTCATGGGATTTACGCGGATGGATTTGGAAAGTGCAGTATGTTTCCTCTGTGCGGTTGTTTTTTCACTTTTTCTGATGGTCTTTTCCTGGCAGGATCTTCATAGAAAACGGATACGCGTAAGCTGGCTATATGGATTTGGAACGGCAGGAATGGTGCTTACGATGATACGGTGTGTGCTGTCGGTTATAAAAGATGGATGGGATTGGAAAAAAAGTGTGTTGCAGATAACGGTATGGCTTTTGGGAATGCTGCCGGGGATTTTTTTGTTCTGGATGGAGCGGCAGACGAAAGGTGCGGTCGGACTGGGAGATGGCTGCTTTTTTCTGATCACTGGGTGCTATCTGGGGGGATGGCGGACGCTTGAACTTTTGATGGGAGCTGTATTTGTGAGCAGTCTGGCAGGAGGTGTCTGGATGCTTACGGCACTGCTTGGCGGAAAGGGGAATGGTCTATGGGAGAAAATGCGGAAAAAGAAGCTGCCATTTCTACCGTGTGTGCTTCCGGTGTGGATTTGGATGCTGATAGCATCTCTTGGATGAAACGGGAGGTTTCTGCCAGTTATACGGTGGAAGCCTCGTTTGTGATGACGGTTGCATTCTTTTTTATCGCGGCACTGTTAAATGGGGTGTTTGAGGTGCATGGCAGGATTACGGGGCGTTTTGTCCTGCAGGAGGCGATGGAACGGTGCCTGTATCGGGAGGAAAAAACGTTGCGGGGAGATGGAATGACTGTGGGGGAGATAAGCAGCAGAGCTGGACAGCGCCTGCGTGGATTCTTCCGGTGTGGGGATGCAGTTTTGACGATCTGGGAAGATGGGGGAGACTTGGACGGAAGGGTAAAGAGCAGTACAGAGACGGAGATATCCCTGCGCGGACAGGAGCCGGAGCGGGCGATCCGTTTGCTGACAGTGTTGGAAAATGCAGAGTGATGGAGGATACGGGATGGAGATTCGGTATAGCCGGGAAATGAATCATAATTATATGATAATCGAAGCGCCGGAGAAAGAAACGGGCTATGCGGTACAGATGCTGTCGGCGAATGCCATCGAAGGGCTTTTGAAGTTTCGGGTCCGCCAGACGGAGGAGGCGAGAGAATATTATTATGAGATAACGTCGAGACAGCCGCTTAGACGGGTGTTGGAAAAACGGACCTTGTCGGGACAAGAACTCCGGTCGATTCTGCTTGGTGTGCTGGCGGTTCTGAAGCGGGTGGAAGAGTACCTGTTAAAAGAGGAACAGCTTTTGCTGGATCCGGAATACCTGTATCTGGAACCCGATCATTTTACTGTGGAATTATGTCTGGTTCCGGGGCATCGGGAAGAGGCGCCGCAGGCGCTCTCAAAACTGCTGGGGTATCTTCTGGAACGTGCGGATCATCAGGATCGGGAGGCTGTTGTATTAGCTTATAATCTGTACCAGATTAGTCTGCGGGAGAATTACGGAACGGCAGATCTGCTGCGCCAGCTTTCGGGGGAAGATCGGATCTTTTCGGCAGAAAAACGAAACGAGGATGAGGGGGATCCTGAGACGGCGGGAGTGTGGGCGGATCGGCAGGAGTGGCTTGAAGCGGAGCAAAATCGGAGGGATACGTTGGAATCTCGATCTGGGAAAATGGCTTCTGACACTCAAACGCCAGCCAGAAAGGATTGGAAATATAGGCAGGAAGCGTTGTATCAGGAGAAAACGATGAAAAAGAACCTGGAGTCGGTAGAGAACTCAGATGAAGTGGGGGAAAAGTCTGAAAGGGCAGGTGGAAAACAAAAGGGACAATGGCAGAACCGGTGGATAAAGGTACTTGGAAGCGCGGTGGCAGCTGGCATTGTGTATTGGTACGTGACGGGAGAAATGGATGTATGGCTGTATGCAATCAGCGGCGGCATCGGGGGAATCGTGTTTTTGAGGGAGACGTTGGCAGCCCGCAGAAAATGGCAGGTATATGGTGGCAGGAAGAAAAATCGAGGTCAGGGAGAGGATAGAGAGGAAAGCACGGAAGTGGATCAGGCGAATGAAGCTGGACGAGGTGGAAAGAGTAGTCGTGTGCGGAATGGTGAGAGGAAAGTGATCCAGAAAAAGAAAGAACGGTCTGGGATAGAAGGGACTCTATCATATCAAGACTGGCAGCAGACAACGCCTGAAAACCGCTGGCAGGTCTATCCGGAGAGTGAAGAAGCT
Organism: Clostridium sp. AF21-20LB; assembly: GCF_003478795.1. Lineage (NCBI taxonomy): Bacteria > Bacillati > Bacillota > Clostridia > Eubacteriales > Clostridiaceae > Clostridium > Clostridium sp. AF21-20LB. Next base: position 28,284 of record NZ_QUGD01000031.1, read on the forward strand.
TATCGGCAGGAACTTCGAAGAGAAGAAGAAGCACAGATAGAGCGGGCGAGAGAAGCGGGGACTACGCTTCTGTCTGCCTCAAAGAATGGGGAAGGAACGGTGCGCTTAGAGCCGGTGGAAGCCGGAGGAACAGTGATTCAGATTTCCTATATTCCATTTACACTTGGAAAACATCCGGGGCTGTCGGACGCATGTATTGACCGTCCGACCGTCAGCCGTCTTCATGCGCGGATCGATCAGAAGGAGGGCGTATACATTCTGACAGATCTCAATTCAACCAATGGAACATCGGTCAATGGCTATCCGCTTCAGGCAAATGAAACAGTCAGTTTGGGGAATGGGGATTCCATTTATTTGGCGGATGTCGGATATAAATTTTGGGAACACCGATAAATTGTCTGAAAATATGAAATAATAACCAAAAACACGAAATTGATGTGAATTATTTTGCAAGTACATCAATTTCGCGTTTCTGCAAATTTACATAGAACAAGCCATGGGGATATGCTATAATAAAGGCACTTGACATGGAAGTTTCAAGCCAAGTGACAAAAGAAAATACCGCTTTTCCAGTGAATGGAGAAGCATAGAGAGAAGGAGAGACCGACATGACAGACAAAGAATGTATTTTTTGTAAGATCGCTGGCGGAGAGATTCCATCCTCAACGGTTTATGAAGATGAAGATTTTCGTGTGATTCTGGATTTAGGACCGGCATCGAAGGGACATGCGCTGATTCTGCCGAAGCAGCATTTCAAAGATTTATGTGAGCTGGATCCGGCGATTGCGGCCAAAGCTCTTCCATTAGCTGGAAAGATTGGTGCGGCGATGAAGAAAGCACTGGGCTGCACGGGTTTCAATGTGGTTCAGAACAATGGCATATCCGCAGGACAGACTGTTTTTCATTTCCATGTACACATTATTCCGAGATATGAAAATGGACCGGATATGGTGACATGGGCGCCAGGAAAAGCAACGCCGGAAGAGCTGGCAGAAATTAGCAGCTCCATCCGCGAAGAACTGACGCGATAGGAGTTTGGATATGCACCATGAGAATGAAAAAATGGCGCTTTTTGAAGCGCTTTACAGAGAGTACCTGGTACCGCTGAAGAAATATGCGTATAGAATTGGAGTAGGGTACGATGACATTGAGGATATGGTGCATGAAGCTTTCATTGAATATTACAAGCGCTATTCGTTAGATCTGGATCATAAAGTAAAGTTGGTTTTACTGATCCGCATTTTACGGAGCAAGTGGATCGATAACCGGAGGCAGATGCGGCGCCGCGAGATGCTGCATCTGGAAGATCCGGATGCGGAAGAAGAGATTATGAACCTTCTTTTGGAAGGGGAGATAGGAATTCAGCTTCTGGATCAGGAGGTTATCGATAGGGATATCTATTGGAACGTATGGAAGATTGTCAAATCTATGAAGAAGGACTGGCGGGATGTTTTGATTCTCCGTGTTCTGGAGGGATTGACGGCGGAAGAAGCCTGTGCGGTTTTGAAAATCAAATCAACGGTATGCTGTACACGTCTTTACAGGGCAAAAGCAGAACTGCAGAAGCGCGTGTTGAGGGCAAAGCTGTTTGATATTTAAAAATCACATCGAAGCAGAGCCGTTTCGAATCTGTCCGATGTGATGATAAGCTTACATATTCAGTGTTTTAGTCTTGTACTATACAAACGTAGCAATGCTACTAACTGCGTATGCAACCATGAATCAGCCCCATGATGGTTTTGACAGCATTGTTTAAGTGACTTTCAGACATTTTATCAATGAACTGCTGGCGATTTTTATAGGTCTCTTCGATTGCCTGGCTGAGAGTATCTGCGGTTAAAACTTCTTCTTCCAGAACGGTGCTGAATCCCTGTTTTGCAAAGGAGTTGGCATTTAAGATCTGGTCGCCGCGGCTGGCAGCAGCCGACAGAGGGATCAAAATGTTCGGTTTGCGGAGTGCCAGAATTTCGCAGATGGAATTTGCGCCGCGCGGGAGATGATCAGATCTGCCGCTGCAAAGAGATGGCGGAGTGGTTTATCCACATACTCATACTGAACATATCCTTCGGTGCCGATGAGAGACTCATCCAGATTGCCTTTTCCGCAGATATGTATTACCTGATAGGTTTTCAGAAGCTGCGGAAGAATGCCGCGGACAGCCTGATTGACCGTGACGGAGCCGAGACTTCCGCCGATGATCAGAATTACTGGGCGATCGGCAGAAAGATGGGCGTACTGGAGTCCCGCCAGACGATCCCCGTGCAGAAGCTCTTCACGGATCGGGGAACCGGTCAGAACCGCCTTATCTTCCGGAAGATATTTAAGTGTTTCCGGAAAGTTGCAGCATACCTTAGAAGCGGCTGGAATACAGATTTTATTTGCCAGTCCTGGGGTCATATCGGATTCATGGATGATGACAGGCACTTTATAATGCTTGGCAGCCAGAACGACCGGAACAGCGACAAAACCGCCTTTGGAAAAGACGATATCCGGTTTGTATTTTTTCATAAGCTTGCGAGCCTCAAAGTATCCTTTCAGAACGCGAAGCGGATCTGAAAAATTCTTAAGGTCAAAATAACGGCGCAGTTTTCCCGATGAGATTCCATCGTAAGGGATGCTGGCTGCCTCGATCAGGCGGCGCTCAATGCCGTTATAAGAACCAATATAGTGAATCTCAAAGTCTTCCTCGCGCAGTGCCGGAAGCAGGGCGAGATTCGGTGTAACATGACCTGCAGTACCACCGCCGGTCAGAATGATTTTTTTCATAGTAGTTTCCTCCACACATCAGCCGCTGGTTACGGTGTGAGGGGACAACCATAACCTGAAAACAACTGTTTTTATGCTTTATCATACCCGCAAAGGGTTACATTTAGTATAGTAAACGGAAAAAAAGAAAAGTCAACCTAAAAGTTAGGACGAGGACAGAGAGGAGGGATAAAAAGTGAGCAGAAGCCGGCGCGGAAAAAAAGCTGGAGAAGATGCAGAACGCCTGCTGCAGGAAGCGTTTGGAGTCAGCGAAGATCAGCTGTTGAAGGATTTTATCCTTGCACAGACGGAAGTAAAAGACAGCGACATACCTCCAGAACCAGAAGACGGCTTTGAGAGGTTGATGGCAAAGTTAGAAGCGGAGGTGGGAACAAGCCCGGAAAGTGAAAAAGAATCATCCAGCGAGAACATTGTCAAACTGCACGAAGAAGCTCGCAAACCACGCCGGCTGAAAACGATTGTGAAAGTCTCTGTAGCAGCCGCCGCTATCGCAGTGATGGTTGTGGCGATGGGAATTTCGGCTGGGGCGAAGAGGGAGTATCGGTATGTGGTGCGGGAGAAGGACAGTGTACGGAATGAGATTGTCTTAAATAATGTTGAGGCTATTTCTGGGGAGGATGAATTAGATAAAGCATATATAGAGATAGCTCGAAAAACGAAAATTGAAGTAATGAAATTGGCTTATGTACCTAAAAATTTAGAATATGTAAAGGCAGATATAGGAGAAACAAGGGCAGTAATATATTTTAAGTATGGAGAATATAGGTAAAACTGGTACAACAAACAGGAGATGTTGGAAATTCAATGAGCATTGTTTCAGATAGGAAAAAAGGAAAAAGAATATA
>NZ_QUGD01000032.1:0-26507 GCF_003478795.1 Clostridium sp. AF21-20LB
TCGCGGAAGCGTGGATTGAAATTCCACCTCCTAATGCAGTACCAAGAGCGCCCCGGGTCGCTCCCTCCGCGGAGGCGTGGATTGAAATATCATATCGTATGCGGTATATGTAATAGTCCCGATCGTCGCTTCCCTCGCGGAGGCGTGGATTGAAATGCAAGTCCCTCGTAAAAGCTCCATAGGCTCTTTCCACACTTAGTTGATTTCACAGCGAAATTGTTCATGAAGCAGTACTTTTGCCTTCAATAATTTAAAACTATTTCTGCCATACATAATACGTTTTATTACTTTGAGTTTATTAACGCTTCCCTCTGCCAAACCATTATTATATTGCATGGCAATTCCATTTTTCACAGCAACAATATCCTGTCTTATACCATTCACATATGTTTGCAACTCAGGAATATTAAATTTTTCCAGTTTAACAAGCCATGCGTCTAGCTTTTCTTCATGCTTTGAATATATAATTTCATAAAATTCCTTTATGGTCACATAAAGGTCGGCAATCACTGGGTATGATTTTAAAACTTGCTCATATTGTTCTTGACTGATTGTTTTCACATCGTCCAACCCTTTATATATTAATTGCGTTAGTGATCGGCGTTGTACGTATTCTTTCGGCTGATAATCAGAACAAGCATCTTCTTTTTGAGCGGTCACGCAACGAATTCTTTCTTTTTGAATAAACATTCTTAAAGAAGCAACTGACCCATCATACCCTTTTTCACTGATTATTTTGTGTATACAAGGGTATGTCATGATTTCCTGATAGTATATATTCCTCAGGACAGTGCCAGTTCCAAAACAGTGAAAACCTACCGAGACGGACTTACGATCTTCAGAAGGTATGGTGCTGAAGTAAAAGGCTTTTCTATACGATCTTTTTCTTTTAGTCAATGCACCTTTGAGTGCTGTCATGTACAGTATCGTAGAAACCGCAAAAGCCAACAATCTGAATGTGTTCCAGTATCTCTACACAGTACTACTTTATATGCCGGACTACAAAAATGAGCCCGCAGGTATAGAAAAGCTGTTACCGTGGAGCAACTTTATAAAGGAACGCTGCAGCAGATTGATTGATGTTGAAAATCAAACACCAGAACACCATGAACCACTGCCTATTTAAGGAGAAGGATACCAAGGGGGGCAGTGGGCAATACGGTGGATTATTCATCGTTTACGGTGGTTGTTTGCTCAGTTTTTTGGAATATAGATGATTTTGTCACAGGTGTAAAGCTCTTCCCCCCTCTGTTTCGCGTTTCATATCCGATATATTTACAATTCCCATCCAACTGACTATAATAAAGAATGCCCGTTTGCCTGCAAAGGCGCGGAACTATATCCATCTGCATCAGGGCGATATGACAGAAAAATGAACTTAAAAGAATGGAAGAAAGAACAATGGATGTAATTGAAAAATTTGGAAATAGGGTGAGCAGCCAGGCGCTTAAGGATCCGGAAAAAGCGCGTCGGCTGCTTCTTGCGGGATACCGCCTGCAGGAAAAGAAGCTTCAGTTTTTGCCGGATCGGGGGCTGCCGTCGTCGGGACAGTATGTGGCGCGGGTGGTTATGAAAAATATCATTCAGTCGCTGTCGGAACCGGAGAATGCGGCGATGGTCAGCATATTTGTGCCGGGAGAGCTGGTGATGGCGGCAGGGCTGACGCCGTACTCAGTGGAGGCGATGTCCTGTTTTATGGCGGGAACGAAGTGTGAGCAGACGTTTCTTCGGAAAACGGAGGAGGAAGGATTTCCGGAGACGATGTGTTCGTACCACAGGGTGTTTCTGGGGGCGGCGCTGACGGGGATTCTGCCAAAACCGAACTGCATGATTTATACGAACCTTGCGTGTGATGGAAATATGATGACGTTTCCTTATTTAAAGGATAAATTTGAATGTCCAGGCTTTTATATTGATGTTCCGTATGAGAAAAACCGGGAATCGGTTCTGTATGTGGCGGATCAGCTGCGGAAATTGAAACGGTTTCTGGAGGAGACGACGGGCAGACGGATTTCGGAGGAAACAGTGCGGAGTGCGGTAGATAACAGCCGGAAAGCGGCAGCGAATTATAAAAAACAGCTTGCCCTGCGGTGTGCGCATGACCCGGTGACCTCTCTGACGAATGAATTGTATGCGCTTTTTATGTGCCATCTGATGGCTGGCTCAGAGACGGCGGTTACCTATACGGAAAAACTTCTGCGCGATGTGCGGATGTCACCGAGGGGAGATGGTCTTTCGGTAATCTGGATGCACATCATGCCATTTTTACAGGAGCCGGTTAAGGATATTTTTAATTATAGTAAGAAAATGCACATCCGCGCTTGTGATTTCATCGCAAATGGTTTTCAGGAGATGCATGCGGAAGACCCGTATGAGGCGATGGCAGAGAAAATGGTCTACTGCATTTACAATGGCAGTGTGAAACAGAGAGTTGAGGAAGCGGAACGGCTTGCCAGGATCACGGAAGCGGATGGTGCTGTTTTATTTGCCCACTGGGGCTGTAAGGGAACGATTGGTGCATCCAGCCTGATTAAGCAGTCCTTAGAAAAGACAGGACTTCCGACGATGATTCTCGATGGTGACGGCTGCAACCCTGCCAATACAAGCGACGGTCAGGTATCGACGCGGCTTCAAGCGTTTGTGGAAATGCTGGAAAAGGGCAAGGAGGAGAAACACGCATGATTTATTACGTCTGTAAGTACACCCCGATCGAGCTGTTCCGGGGGTTTGGAGAAGAATGTTCTGTTTTGGAGGAAATGCCGGAAAATTTCGAACAGTCGGATCAGATTGCACATGCAAATCTGTGCGGCTTTGGAAAATCGGTCATTCAGGCAGTGCTGGAAGGAAAGGTTGAACAGCTGGTGCTGGTAAACTGCTGCGATTCGATGCGGCGCGTTTACGATATCGTGGAGAGCACGGGAAAATGTAAGTTTTTATATATGCTGGATCTGCCGCATGATGATAATGAATGTGAAAAAGTGAAATTTGCGGGCACGATCCGGAGGCTTAAAAAGGCATATGAGGCATATTCCGGGAAAGTGTTTGATAAACGCGCTTTTATCAAGTCCTTTATTACGCCGGAAATGAACACGGAGCCGTACATTGGTGTGCTGGGCGTGCGGGTCAGCGGTATTCTGGAGGATATGATCCGGGACAATATCCAGATGGATGTGGAAAATCTGACCTGTACGGGTGGTCGGAAACTGTCGGTCGTACAGGATGAAATGTGGAATATGGAGGAAGAGGAGCTGTTTCTTTCTTACGCGGACGTCCTGCTGGGACAGATGCCGTGTTTCCGCATGAACCGTTCGATCCGCAGAAACCGTCTGTATCTGGATCCGAATTTAAAGGGAATTATTTATCACACGATCAAGTTCTGTGATTATTATGGATTTGAGTATGCGAGTATCAAGCGGGATATCAAGGTTCCGCTCCTTAAGATTGAGACTGATTTTACGAGCCAGAGCGCGGGGCAGCTTTTGACGCGCATTCAGGCATTTGAGGAGACGATCGAGGGATCAGAGGATATGGATCCGGGAAAAGGTATCAGTGAGGAGGCAAGAAAGAAGATGGAGTCGGGCATTTTTTATGTAGCGGGAATCGACAGCGGTTCGACAAGTACGGATGTGGTCATACTGGATCAGGATGGAAAAATTAAATCGACGATGATTATTCCGACCGGCGGCGGTGCGATGATGAGCGCCGAGAAGAGTCTGGATCTGGCGATTGAGAAAGCGGGAATTAAGAAAGAGGAGATCGTGCGGATCGATACGACCGGATATGGACGATCCTACATTGACAGCGGGGATGACAGCATCACGGAGATTACCTGCCATGCCAAGGGCGCAAATTATCTGAATCCGAATGTCCGCACTATCATCGACATTGGCGGGCAGGATATCAAGGCGATCAGCATCGACGGGCAGGGAGCCGTGAAAAATTTCCTGATGAATGACAAATGTGCCGCCGGAACGGGACGTTTTTTGGAAATGATGGCGAAAACGCTGGGACTTTCCCTGGAGGAAATGAGTGTGAAAGGGCTGGAATGGAAGCATAATATCGTGATTTCCAGCATGTGTACGGTGTTTGCAGAGTCGGAGGTCGTGTCGCTGGTGGCACAGAATAAGAATGTGGCAGATATTATCCACGGTTTAAATGTGTCAGTTGCCTCAAAAGTCGGCGCGTTGGCAGCCCGCCTTGGAAAGGATCATCCAGGCGAATATATGATGACCGGCGGTGTGGCGAAGAACCAGGGTATCATCCAGGCATTGGAAGAGAAGCTTGGTGCTAAACTTTATATCTGTGATGAGGCGCAGCTCTGCGGTGCGCTGGGAGCGGCGCTATTTGCTTATGAGAAATGTAAGGGCAGTGCGGAGGAAACGCGATGAAGCGGCAGGGTTAAAACACTTGTATCGATATTTTCGTCAGATATTCACTGGGAGAGGCTGTGGCCAATTCGTCGATCACAGCCTCTTTATAAGAGTATTTTCCGGTTTTAAACTTGTGTTCATCGATCCAATCAAAGAGTTTTTCGTAGGTGTCTTTCGAGTCATAGTAATTTCCCATTAAGTAGGCAACCACGTAGGTTCCGGCCGGTTTTAAGTGATAGGGGTGATTTTTCGGTTTTGTTATAACTTTTGTGAAAAAATAAGCATAGGTATCCAGATGATTTTTTCGTAAATCTGCCACATCAAGCATGGCACCATAAGGATGACCGGCATTTAGAGCGTGGGCATTGCAGTAACCGATGTGGCGGCAAAGAGCCTGGATGATTTTATGATGGTCATCTGTATGAATCGGATCGCTGAGAATCAGATATTCTTCCGGTGTCGTCTCGAGAAAAATACGACCATTTTTATTTTCTGTATGGAAGAATAATTCATCTTCTGTACGTTCTGCCTGTTTCTGATTCAGTGATTCCTGGAGTGATACCAGGGATAATTTTGTTTCAACCACTTCTTTAATTTTGCGGAGGTGTTCTTCCTCCTTCTTAATCTTTTCACGTTGTTTCAAAAGAAGTGCTTTTAATGACTCCGGATTGCGCCGGTCTAAAAAAGCACCGATTTCTTTTAAAGGCATCCCAAGTTCTTTTAAACAGGTGATGGTAAAAAACACATCAAATTGGCTTTCACTGTAATACCGATAGCCTTTTTCATCAATATAGGCGGGTTTAAAGAGCCCGATTTCATCATAATGAATCAGTGTGCGCTTGTTTGTGTTGCATAATTTTGCAAAATCGCCGGTTCGTATGCACGCATTTTTGAGTTTTTGCATAAATATTCATTTCCTTCTTGACTATACCGTAACGTTATACCATATTATATATTTGTTTTTAAAAGAAAGCAACCAAATAGAACATATATAACGAAAAAGGAGCGGTAAATAGTATGCCAAAGTTAAGTGACCGTGTTAATACATTTACGGATTCTGTAATCCGACGCATGACAAGAATTAGTGATGAGTATGGAGCGATTAATTTATCCCAGGGATTTCCAGACTTTGATCCGCCGAAGGCAATTCTGGACAGATTAGCAGAGGTGGCCTATGAGGGACCTCACCAGTATTCCATTACATTTGGTGCAGAGAATTTCCGTGAGGCCCTTGCTAAGAAACAGGGAAAGGCCATCGGACGCGAGATCAACCCGGAGACGGAGATTGTGGTTACCTGCGGCGGAACCGAGGCGATGATGAGTGCTATGATGACCATCTGCAATCCGGGCGACAAGGTAATGGTAATTTCCCCATTTTATGAAAATTACGGGGCAGACGCGATTCTGTCCGGAGCAGAGCCGATCTATATTCCGCTGGTGCCGCCGACGTATGAGTTTGATATCAATTTGGTAGAAGAGGGCTTTAAGGCGGGCGCGAAAGCGATCATCGTCTGCAACCCGTCCAACCCGTGTGGAAAGGTATTTACCAGAGAAGAGCTGACCCGGATCGGGGAGCTGGCAGTCAAATATGATGGATTCGTTGTGACGGACGAGGTTTATGAGCACATGGTATATGCGCCGAACGAGCATGTCTGCATGGCGTCCCTTCCGGGTATGTACGAGCACACAATTACCTGTAATTCCCTTTCTAAGACATACTCAATCACTGGCTGGAGACTGGGCTATCTGATCGGACCGGAGGAAGTGATCGAGGGAGCGAAAAAGGTACATGATTTCCTGACCGTCGGAGCAGCCGCACCGCTGCAGGAGGCTGCCGTGGTGGGGCTGGAATTTCCAGAATCCTATTACAGCGACCTGTTGGCGCTCTATACAAAGAAGAGGGAGCATTTCTTAAAAGGTCTGGATGCGATCGGTCTGAAGCACAATGTGCCGCAGGGAACGTATTTTGTCATGATCGATATCCAGGAGTTCCTGGATCTGCCGCAGTTTGCCGGATATACCGATCTGGAGTTCTGCGAGTGGATGATCAAAAATATCGGCGTGGCAGCCGTTCCGGGTTCCAGCTTTTTCCGGGAAAATGTAAACAATCTGATCCGTCTGCATTTTGCACGGGAGGAGAAGACGATCGACGAGGCACTGGCACGTTTGAAGAAATTAAAGGAGTTGCTGTAAGATGACTTATTCGGTAAATTTTGCGAATTATACAATCGGAAAAGAAGCATATAAAAATGTAAATGAAGTGTGCCGCCAATACGGTACGAAAGCGCTGCTGATCGGTGGAAAACTGGCATTGGAGGCAGGAAAGGAAAAGCTTCTGCAAGCGCTTGCAGAAGGGGAAAATCCGGTCACGATCGTGGATACAGTCCTGTTTGGAGAGGACTGTACCTATGCCGGGATGGAAAAAATTGCTGCACACGTAAAAAAATGCGGTGCGGATATGATTTTTGGCATGGGAGGCGGCAAGGCGCTGGATACAGCGAAGGGAACGGCTGAAAAATGCGCCCTTCCGGTTTTTACCTTCCCGACGATCGCGGCAACCTGCGCGGCGACGACGGCCCTCTCGGTTGTCTATAAGGAGGACGGAAATTTTGACAGTTTCTACTTCTATGAGAAACCGGCGCGCCACAGCTTTATTGACACAGAGATTATTGCCGCTGCCCCGGAGTGCTACCTGCGGGCGGGAATCGGTGATACGCTGGGAAAATACTTTGAGTGCCATTTTTCTGCGAGAGGCGACCGGCTGACGCACAGTTCGGCACTTGGACGTGAAATCAGTAATATGTGTTATCTGCCGCTTCGGGAGTATGCAGAAAGTGCGCTGGAGGAATGCCGGGAAAACCAGGCGGGTGAGGCGCTGGAGCAGGCGGTTCTTGCCAATATCGTGAGCACCGGTCTGGTATCGCTTCTGGTTCTGGATGATTATAACGGTGCGATCGCACATTCTGTCTACTATGGACTGGTGCTGCTTCCTGGTTTTGAGGAGAAAAACCTTCACGGCGATGTGGTAGCCTATGGTGTGCTGGTTCAGCTGATGATAGACGGCGAAGAAGAAAAAGCACGGGAAATGAAGGGATTTCTTGAAAAGCTTGGAATCCGCACCACCTTAGCCGAGATGGGGGCTCCTCTTGAGAGAGAAGCGCTTACGGCTGTATTAAAAGAGATTGTGACCGGTCCGGATATGGAGCATATTCCGTATGAGGTGACGGAAGACATGGTTTATGACGCCTTATGTAAGGTGGAAGAATTATAGTCAATAAAGGGTGCAGCTGAACAAAATTCCGTTGCTGGGCACGCATGCGCGAACAGTTACGGATGAAAGATTCTGGGAGAAAAGCAAAACGAGAGGAGACAATATGGAAAAATCATATGTGACAGCAAAGAATCTATGTAAATTTCTGTTTGGTTCAGCATTTGGTGTTTTGATGTTCCTTGTGCCGATTCCGCAGGGAGAATCATTTACAACACTGCTTGATTTTCTGAAAAGCTGGATTAAGGGACTATTTGGTGCGAGTTTGCCCTACATCATTATGGCGATTCTGGTGGTATCGGCCGTGGTCAGTTTGTATGACTACATCGCAAAGCCGGATTGGATTCGGAAGAATCATTATCTGTCCAGAGCTTTTTCAACCACACCGCTGTATCTTGTTTCTAAGATAATTGGTGCGGTATTTGCCGTTATGGTTGTATTTAAAATCGGACCGGAGCAGGTGATTTCCGCCGATACCGGAGCAACCATGGTGGATCTGTGCGGAACGCTGATCAGCATCGTTATCGCCTTTAGTTTTATCATGCCGTTTCTGACTGACTGCGGAATTATGGAATTTCTGGGAGTGATCGCAAGACCGGTGGTTCGTCCGCTGTTTCATGTACCGGGAAGAGCTTCCATCGACCTGATTGCATCCTGGTTTGGTGCCTCCAATGCGGCGGTTATCCTGACCAGAGAGCAGTATATGAAGGGCTTTTACACCAGGAGAGAGGCTGGATATATCATGACTAACTTCTCTCTGGTATCCATTCCGTTCTGTCTGATGGTAGCAGATACCATGGGAATTTCCAATATTTTCCCTCCATTTTACCTGTGCATCTGTGTGGTGGGAATCATCCTGGCTGTCATCATAGCTAGAATTCCACCGATCTGTACCATTCCGAATACCTATAGAGAGGCAGTTGGAAAGCAGATTGATGAGGATATTCCACAGGAAAAAGGGATGTTTGCTTATGCTCTGGAGATGAGCTGCAAGCGTGCGGATAAATTTACTGCAAAAACAGTAGTCACAAGCGGTTTTGAGGTTCTGATGGGCATGTTTTTTGACCTGATTCCCATCGTAGTATCCTGGGGAACCATTGCCCTGATTATCGCGACCTACACTCCATTCTTCAGCTGGATTTCTTATCCGATGGGAATGTATTTGCAGGCACTGGGAGTTCCGGAAAGTTTTGCAGCAGCACCGGCAACACTGGTTGGATTCACAGATATGTTTATTCCGGCGCTTCTGTCGGTGGGACTTACCTCCGTGAAGACAAAATTTGTGGTCGGTGTCTTATCTCTGGTTCAGATTATATATCTGACAGAGGTAGGAACCATTATCATCAAAAGTGAGATTCCGCTGAATTTCTGGAAACTGCTGGTTATCTTCCTGGAGAGAACACTGGTTGCGATTCCGTTGATTGTACTTTTTGCCAATATGATTGGACTGTAAAGTGAATAAAAATCCAAGAATGCATCTACATTCTGAAATCAGAAATCAAATTAAAACATTATAATCTTCGATGCCTCGTTGGGAAGCCAACGGGGTATTTTTTTACCCAATCAGGCTGTATAGGACACCTCATTTTTGATGTCTTTGGACGGTGCGGGAAGCATACTGATTGGAATCCTTATATCTATGATATAGCTTTTTGCAATACAAAAAGACTTTACATATGGCTATAAAAATCAACTGTATTCCAAGCGGAACCTTCCCCCATTTTCTGGAACACGAAAAAGAAGAAACGCTTTCGGTCTATCTGGAGGTCGTCAAATGGGCGCTTCTGGAAGAATGAATATGTCCGAAAAAATGTTGGAATTATAATAATATTAATCGAAAAAATGTGATTTATAATAAAATAATGTCCGCAAAAATGCTGTTTAGCAATGGAAATATGCCCTGAAAAGTGTTAAGATAGAATACAGATGCTTTTGGATGTATATGTTGCGCAGGAGGTTTCTTAATGGAAAGAGAGCTGTTTACGAAACTGGAACGATGGATGAATAAAAAGAACAGAAAGCCGCTGATCATACAAGGAGCGCGCCAGGTCGGAAAAACCTGGATTATGAAGGAATTTGGAGCCAGGTTCTATGAAAATACAGTCTATATCAATTTTGATAATAATAAAGCAATGAAGGATGTATTTGACCTAGACTTTGACTTAAAGCGGATCCTTTCTGCAATCAAAATTGAGTACGGAAAGAGTTTTCAGGCTGAAAATACATTGATTATTTTTGATGAGATCCAGGAAGCACCAAAGGCGCTGGCATCTTTAAAATATTTCTATGAGAATGCACCGCAGTATTCTATCATTGCAGCTGGTTCCCTGCTCGGTGTTGCATTACATCAGGGAACATCCTTTCCTGTTGGGAAAGTTGATTTTTTAAAATTATGCCCTATGAGCTTCAATGAATTCATTTTGGCAGTTGGTGAAAAGGGGTTGCATGAAGCGTTGAGGTCCCAAGATTATGAACTGATCAATGCATATGCCGGGAAATATACGGATTTGTTAAAAAAGTATTATTATGTGGCGGAATGCCAGAAGTAGTCCAGACATATATTGATTCCGATGATCTATTTGAGGTACGTGAGATCCAAAACAATCTTCTGCAGTACTATGAAGAGGATTTTAGCAAACATGCGCCAAAGGAAGTTGTTCCGCGCATCATGATGGTCTGGAATTCGATTCCTTCCCAATTGGCTAAGGAAAATCGTAAGTTTATGTATGGAGTACTACGAGAGGGTGCACGGGCAAAAGATTTTGAACTTGCAATTCAGTGGTTGGAAGATGCAGGGTTAATCCTGAAAAGCTATAGAGTATCAAAGCCAGATATTCCACTGATTGCGTACATGGAAATGAACAGTTTTAAAATGTTCATGTTCGATGTGGGATTGTTAACAGCAAAGGCCGGACTATCAGCAAGACTTCTATTGGAGGGAAGCCGGATCTTTGAAGAATTCAAGGGGGCACTTACGGAACAGTATGTTGCACAGGAGTTACACGCTGCAGGATATCCGCTTTATTATTTTGCAACAGCACGATCAACTGGAGAGATAGATTTTATGTTGCAGGGAGATTTAGACTGCGTTCCGATTGAGGTGAAGGCAGAACAGAATCTCCGTGCCAGGAGTTTGAGGGCATTTTGCGATAAATATAAGCCGGGCATGGCGATTCGTAGCAGTATGTCAAATTATAAGCAGGAAGACTGGCTGACAAATGTTCCGTTATATATGCTTGCGGAATATTTGAAAAGAACAATATATGTGGTAAGCTGATAACAATTTACCTCAAAACCAACGGGGGATTTTTTGTTCTGAATCAGACAATACAGAAGTTCGCGCTAAGCGAACTAATGAAATGGAGGTTCTGGAGTCCCTTCACGGCAATGTAGTATGTGCATTAGCTGCCGGAATCGGTGACTATGTGCGATGTACTCTCTTGGAATATAGCTATCATGATGGCCAGTTTTGGATTTTTACAGAAGGCGGCGAGAAGTTCATAGGACTTGAGAGGAATAAAAATGTCAGTCTTGCTGTCTTTGAAAAGCCCCCGGACTTTGGTGCGCTGAAAAGCGTACTGGTCATGGGAACGGCAAAGCTCATCGAGCCGATGTTATTTGAGGTTCCTGGATTTGATGAATATTCGGAAAACTTGATAAAAAGTTCGATGATAGGAGTTCGAAAAATTTCTTTCGGGAAAGAATCTGTTGCGGAAACGCGGAAAATACCGTATAATAATGCGGTCTGATCTGCACATATGCAACAGATTTGTCCGTAAAAAAATGAAAAATCAGAATTGTGCGTATTTCAGAAACAATTTTTTTGCTGTAAGAGTGAAAAAAAGTTATGTAAACTGTCTGCAAAAAATACTTGACAAGAATTTGTGTTTTTACGCTTACGGAGAAGAACAAAAAAAGAACTAAAAAACAGCGATGAACACATCGCAAAAAATGAGAAATGTAGGTAAAAATAATTTTATGAGAAAATTAGCATTAAGTGATGAAATCCTTCTCAAGATCTCCCAGCCGGCGCGTTATATTGGCGGCGAGGTGAATATGGTGAAGAAGGATCCGTCGAAGGTAGCAGTCCGGTTTGCCATGTGCTTTCCGGATGTGTACGAGATCGGTATGTCCCATCTGGGCATCCAGATTCTTTATGATATGTTCAACCGCCGGGATGACGTTTACTGTGAGCGCGTTTATTCCCCGTGGATGGACTTAGATCCGATCATGCGGGAGCAGAAGATTCCGCTGTTTGCTGTTGAAAGCCAGGATCCGATCAAAAATTTTGACTTCCTTGGAATTACAATCCAGTACGAAATGTGCTACACCAATATTTTGCAGGTGCTGGAATTATCACAGATTCCGCTTCATGCAGAAGATCGTACCGAGGAGGATCCGATCGTTATCGGCGGCGGTCCGTGTACCTACAATCCGGAGCCGATTGCACCATTTTTCGATCTCTTCTACATGGGTGAGGGAGAGGTGGTGTATTATGACCTCATCGACCGCTACAAGGAGATCAAGGCGCGCGGCGGCAGCCGGAAGGAATTTCTGGAGCAGGCGGCACAGATTCCGGGTATCTATGTGCCGGGATTTTATGATGTGACATACAAAGAGGACGGCACGATCGAGGCGATGATGCCGAACAACCCGCACGCGCCGCAGACCGTTTCCAAGCAGCTTGTCATGGATATGAGCGATACCTGGTATCCGGAGAAGCCGGTGGTTCCGTATCTGCGCGCGACGCAGGATCGTGTGGTTCTTGAGATCATGCGCGGCTGTATCCGCGGATGCCGTTTCTGTCAGGCGGGCATGGTATACCGCCCGGTGCGCGAGCGCAGCCTGGAGGAACTGAAACGTCTGGCGCGGACGATGCTAAAGAGCACCGGACATGAGGAAATTTCGCTGAGTTCGTTGAGCTCCAGTGATTACACGAAGCTGGAGGGAATCGTCAATTTCCTGATTGACGAGTTTGACGGAAAGGGCGTCAATGTGTCCCTGCCGTCACTGCGTATTGACGCATTTTCCCTCGATGTCATGAGTAAGGTGCAGGATGTGAAGAAGAGCAGCCTGACCTTTGCACCGGAGGCGGGATCCCAGCGTCTGCGTAACGTTATCAACAAGGGTCTGACCGAGGAAAATATTTTAAATGGTTCCGCCGAGGCGTTCAAGGGCGGCTGGAACCGCGTAAAGCTCTACTTCATGCTGGGACTTCCGACCGAGACCGTGGAAGATATGCAGGGTATTGCCGAGCTTTCGGAGAAGGTGGCGGAAGTGTATTATGACACGGTTCCGAAGGAGCAGCGCCACGGCAAGGTGCAGGTAACCGCCAGCACCTCGTTCTTTGTGCCGAAGCCGTTTACCCCGTTCCAGTGGGCGCCGATGTGCACGAAAGAGCAGTTCTTGGAGCGCGCGAGCATCGTCAACCACCGCATGAAAGAGATGTTAAATAAGAAGAGTATCCGCTATAACTGGCATGAGGCGGATGTGACCGTGCTGGAAGGTGTTCTGGCGCGCGGCGACCGCAAGGTGGCAGCTGTGATTGAGGAGGCATACCGCAAAGGTGCAATCTACGATTCCTGGTCAGAGTATTTCAACAATGATATCTGGATGAAGGCGTTTGAGACTTGCGGCGTGGACATTGATTTCTATACGACGCGTGAGCGAAGCCTTGATGAAGTGTTCCCGTGGGATTTTATCGACGCGGGTGTGACGAAGGATTTCTTGAAACGTGAGTGGGCGAACGCACAGGCGGAAACGGTAACGCCGAACTGCCGGATGCGCTGTTCGGGATGTGGTGTCCGTAAGTACGGCGGCGGAGTCTGTTTCGAAGAACGGGCATGAGGAAGGAGCGGTCATGAAGATACGAATTAAATTTCAAAAACAGGGAACGGTGCGTTTTATCGGTCATCTGGACGTGATGCGTTACTTCCAGAAGGTGATGCGCCGGGCGGAAGTGGATATCCGTTATAGCGAAGGATTCAGCCCGCACCAGATCATGTCGTTTGCGTCTCCGCTCAGCGTGGGGCTTATCAGCCATGCGGAGTATGTGGATATTGATGTCAATTCCAGCGGAAATTCGACCGGGATGGTGCGCCGCTTAAATGAGGTCAGCGCCGAGGGGCTGGAGGTGCTCAGCTACCGCGAGCTTCCGGAGACGGCAAAGAATGCGATGTCGCTGGTGGCAGCTGCTGATTACACATTCTGGTTTAAAGAGGGATTTGCACCGGAGGACGGCAGCAGTGTAGAAGAATTTTTCGGGAAATTCCTGACATTCTGCAAAAACGAGACAATTCCGTTTGTGAAGCAGACGAAAAAGGGCGAGAGAACCGTGGATCTGCGTCCGCTGATCTGTGAGGCGCGAATCGCGGAGCGGAAAGAGTATGTTCCGGCGATGGTCGCAGACTGGTATCCGGATCTGGAAAATGAGACGGTTGAGGAGGAAAAACAGGCAGAAGGAATCTGTGTCTTCCTGTGCCTCTTATCGGGCAGTGCGGCAAACGGAAAGCCGGAGCAGGTATTGCAGGCATTCTATGAGAGCCTGGGGCTGACCTACCGTCCGTTTGCCATTCAGGTCGAGCGCGAGGAGCTGTATGCGGACGAGGGCGCCGAGGGCGCACCGGAGTATGTGCCGCTTGAGGCGTATGGAAGCGAGATTGTGTAAATGCTTCAATGTTCATTAAGAGATGAAATGCGAAGCGCCAGCAAAATCCGGCTGCAGGTAGCACGAAGTGTGAATGGCAGCAAAAAATGAGAGGAGACGAAGAGTTTGGATCAGTTAATAGTGACAAAATGGAAGGATCGAAGCCTGACGGCGCTCCTCTCGGACGGGCACTGCCGGTCGCTGACGCTGGAATCTGGCGATGAAAGCCTGCTGGGGAATATTTACATCGGCAAGGTAAAAAATGTGGTAAAAAACATCAACGCCGCGTTTGTTGACCTCGGCGGTGGAAAAACCGGGTATTTCAGTCTGGCGGAGAACCCGGTTCTGCTTTATACAGACGAGCTGAACCAGCTATGTTCATTAGAATATTCTGGAAATTCTGAGAAAAAAGTAAGTCCACGGAAACTAAAAGCTGGAGACGAGCTTCTTGTCCAGGTGTCCCGCGACGCCCTGAAAACCAAGGATCCGTCCGTGACCTGCTGTCTGAATTTTCCGGGTACCTATATGGTTCTGACGGTTGGAAAACCGCAGATCGGATTTTCGACAAAAATCAAGGATAATGCCTGGAAAGAGAAGGTGCGGGAGGAACTTCTGACACATAAGGATGAGCGTTTTGGACTGATTGTCCGGACGAACGGGGCGTCGGCTTCCATCGAAACACTCTGTGCAGAAACAGAGAAGCTGAAACAGCAGATGGAAGAACTTTTTGCCCGGGCAGCCTGCCGCACCTGTTACAGCCTTTTAGAGCAGGGTACGCCGCCCTATATCCAGAGTCTTAGGGATGCGAAGAAAGGAACCCTTTCGGAGATCATCACAGATGTGCCGGAGTATGCGAAGAAGATTGAGGCATGGCTGGAGGAAGAGAAAGAAGAGGACAAGGAACAAAAAGAAAATCAGACCCAGGCAGATAAAAATGAAAGCATAAAACAGGCGGTTCCGAACTTGTCCCTATATACAGATGAGAACCTTCCATTAATGAAGCTGTACCGCCTGGAATCGGTGCTTAAAAGTGCATCGGATCGCCGTGTCTGGATGAAATCCGGCGGCTATCTGGTCATCGAGCCAACCGAGGCATTGACGGTGATCGATGTCAATACAGGAAAATATACAGGGAAAAAGACGCCTGCCGAGACGATCTTAAAGATCAACCTGGAGGCGGCGCATGAGGTGGCGCGCCAGCTTTCCCTTCGCAATCTTTCGGGAATTATTATTGTAGATTTTATCGATATGGAATCAAAAGAAGATCAGGAGAGCCTGATGCGGGTTCTGGGAGAGGAACTTTCCAGAGATCCCGTCAAGACCATTCTGGTGGATATGACGCGGCTTGGGCTGGTGGAGATCACCCGCAAAAAGGTGCGCCGTCCGCTTCATGAGATTTTGTAGCGGTTGAATCATAGAATGAAAAACACAAGGAGAAGAAAAGATGTTTGAAAAAGTATTTAAGCTATCCGAGCATCAGACGACCGTAAAGACGGAAGTCATGGCTGGAATTACGACCTTTATGACGATGGCGTACATTCTGGCAGTTAATCCGAGCATCCTCGGATCGACCGGCATGGACCCGACTGCGGTGCTTCTGGCTACGGCTCTGGCATCATTCATCGGTACTGCCTGCATGGCATTTATGGCGAACCTGCCGTTCGTTCTGTCCGCAGGCATGGGGCTCAACGCGTATATGGCGTATACGGTGTGCGCGGGCTATGGCTATAGCTGGCATGTTGCACTGCTGGCTGTATTTGCAGAGGGTCTGATCTTCATCGTGCTGTCTCTGACAAACGTGCGCGAGGCGATCTTCAATGCGATTCCGTTGACTTTAAAGCGCGGTGTGTCCGTCGGTATCGGTCTGTTCATCGCATTTATCGGTCTTCAGAATGCGGGACTTTCAGTAGACTCTTCCACACTGGTAACGATCATCAGCTTCCCGGAAAATTTCCATACCGCAGGTATCTGCGCGCTGCTGGCGCTGATCGGTCTGTTTATCATGGCGGTTTTATACACCTACCGTGTGAAGGGCGCGATTCTGTACGGCATTCTGGGAACCTGGATTCTCGGTATGCTGTGCCAGGTAACCGGCATTTACACACCGGACGTAGAGAATGGTTTCTACACCCTGTTCCCGACCCTGGGAATCACCGATTTCTCCAAACTGGGAGAGACTTTTGGTAAATGCTTTACCGTTGACTTCGATGCAGTTGGAATTATCAATTTTATCGTAGTTATTTTCTCATTCCTGTTTGTAGATATTTTTGATACACTTGGTACATTAATTGGTGTAGCAACCAAGGCAGACATGCTGGACGAGGAAGGCCGTCTTCCGGGTATCCGTCCGGCGCTGATGGCAGATGCGATCGCAACTTCCTTTGGTGCGGTATTAGGTACTTCCACAACGACTACCTTCGTTGAGTCTGCATCGGGTGTTGCAGTCGGCGGACGTACCGGTCTGACTGCCCTGGTATCGGCACTCCTGTTCCTGCTTTCCACCCTGTTTGCACCGATTTTTACGGCGATCCCGTCCTTTGCGACGGCTCCGGCATTAATCATGGTTGGCTTCCTGATGGTGGGAACTGTAACCGAAATTCGTTTCGATGAGGACAATATCACCGAGGCAATCCCGGCATATCTGGCAATCATCGCCATGCCGTTGTTCTACAGCATTTCCGAGGGTATTTCCATGGGAATTATCTCTTATGTGCTTTTGAATGTGGCAGCAGGAAAAGCAAAGAAGATCACTCCGCTGATGTATGTGCTGGCGGTGCTCTTCGTTCTCAAATACATTTTCCTGTAACAACTTGTAATAATTTAACCCCTGAAAACTTGACGAAAACAGGTTTTCATAATAAAATAGTCTATATCAAAAAAAGTTTTAAAAATTTTTTTGATTAACGTGCAATAAAATGCGTATGCAGCGCATTAACTTATTGAACGGATGAAAATCATTCCCGCGCGGAAGAACGCGGACAGAGACGAACAAAAACAAATCAAGTTACTCGAAATTCCTTGATGCATTACACTCCGTTACGAACTGTCCAAGATTTTCTGCTGGGATCTTTTCGGTATCGGTTGACAACCAGCAACCGATATTGGGTAAAAAGCGCCGGACCTGCTTGCAGTGCCGCGCTTTTTACTGTGCAAAAATGGGGTAATTTTTATCAGGAATATCTCATTGACATTTTGGCGGGCAGACGGTATAAAGGACAGAGGGTAACTGTTCACAGGTAGGAATTTTCTGAACTGAAAATTCCGTACGATACAGTTCTGGCAGCAGATTTTGCCGATTTGGAATGCGCAGCATCGGCAAAATCCCGTTGCTGGGCACACGTGTGTGAACAGTAACGACAGAAGAGAGAGTAGACTCTGGCGAAAGAAACACGCATGGAACCAGTTCTGGGAGGAAAAGTTAAGAAAATAAAATAGCAGGGCGGGTTTCATACGGAGGTGGGATACATATGAAGATAGAAAATGATTTGGGGCGGGACGATATCTGTCAGCTGGTGCTCCGCCTGGCGATTCCTTCGATGCTGGCGCAGTTTATCAATGTGCTTTACAGCGTGGTCGATCGAATCTATATTGGAAATATCCCGGTGATCGGGGAGACAGCGCTTGCGGGTGTCGGTGTCAGCGGACCGATTGTGACGCTGATCTCCGCGTTTGCCTATCTGGTCGGTTTGGGCGGCTCGCCGCTCATGAGCATCCGTATGGGTGAGGGGCAGGATGAGAAAGCGAAAAAGATTCTGGCGAACAGCTTCTGGATGATTGTCGGGCTGTCGGCGGTTCTGACGTTGGTTCTGTTTGTGTTTAAACGTGAGATTTTGACGCGGTTTGGTGCGAGTGAGGCGATTCTGCCGTATGCGGAATCGTATTTTACGATCTATTTGCTGGGAACGGTCTTTGCACTGCTTTCCATCGGAATGAACCAGTTTATTATCTGCCAGGGATTTGCGCGGATTGGAATGATTTCGGTGGCGCTCGGCGCGGTAACGAATATTGTGCTGGATCCGGTGTTTATTTTTGTGCTTGACATGGGCGTGGCGGGGGCAGCGTTTGCCACGGTTTTGTCACAGCTTGCGTCGGCGGTCTTTGTCCTTCGTTTTCTGCGTGGAAACCGCGTGCTTCTGCGGCTTGAATTTGAATGTCCGCAGGTGAAGACAGTCTGTAAGATTGCGCTGATGGGACTGTCGCCATTTTTGATTATTGCATTTGACAATGTGCTGATCATTTCGCTCAATACGGTAATTCAGATGTATGGCGGCGCGGAGGCGGACATGCTTTTGACCTGTACGACAATCGTGCAGAGCTTTATGCTGATCGTGACGATGCCGCTCGGAGGCATTACATCGGGAACGGGGGCGATCCTGGGCTTCAATTTCGGCGCGGGACGCCCGGATCGGATCCGGAGCGCACAGAAGTATATCACATTGCTGGCGGTGGTGCAGTGCAGCATCATGTTCCTGTTTTCACGGACGCTGGCGCAGTATTTTGTGTATCTCTTTACGCGCAATGAGTCCTATGTGGAACTGACCATCTGGGCGATCCGGGTCTACACGATGGGGATTATTCCGCTGGCAGTCCAGTATGAGGTCGTAGATGGATTTACCGGAATGGGTGTGCCGTCGGTGGCGATCTCGCTGTCAATGTTCCGGAAGCTGCTGTACCTGGTCAGCGTGTTCCTGATTCCGGTGTTTGCGGGAGTTGAAAATGTTTTCTACGCAGAAGTGGTATCGGATTTCGGCGGAACGACGGTGTCGGTGATCGTGTATCTTCTTTTGATTGGGCGCATTATGGGGCGCTGTGTAGAGCGCGCTAAATTGAACGGGAAAGCAGTGGAAGCAGACACTTGAGGCGGCGCTTAAAATGGCTGAAAATGTATGTCAGATAACGCTGTCATCCATCAATAAATGAAAAAATAATGGATTGACAAACGGATTCTTTGGATCTATAATGCAATACAGATAATGAATGACAACAAAATAACGATATCTTCAGGGCAGGGTGTAATTCCCGACCGGCGGTAAAGTCCGCGAGCGCATGGCGCATGATTTGGTGTAATTCCAAAACCGACTGTATAGTCTGGATGAAAGAAGAGAAAACGTAAATAAAAACGGCGGTGCCGGGAAGCTTCCAGATACACTCCCCCGGATGATGGATATGGCGGATATATATCGCTATGGCAAAAGAGAGAGAAAAGTCATCGAGAATGGATGTAAAAAAATATTTACGATAATTAATATCATGAAAGATATTATAAAATAGAAATTATAAGCCCTGAGATGTGAAAATAAAAGTATTTCACATTTCAGGGCTTTTTTGTTTCAATAGAAAATTGTATCATATGAAACAAAAAAACGCTCCGTGAGGATGCACACTTGCTCGAAGCAGAAATATGTCGCAGGCGACCGCGTTCGGTGCGAGAATGTGCCTTGGCACATTCTTTTGATAGAAAGGTGGGGAAAAAGATGGAACGAATCCATGTAAAGGTTCCCGGTGAGCAGCCACAGGATCGGGAATATATGAAGCAGGCGTTAGCACTGGCAGAAAAAGGGCACGGATGGGTCAATCCGAATCCGATGGTCGGCGCGGTGCTGGTAAAGGATGGACACATCATCGGCGAGGGATATCATACACGATATGGACAGCTTCATGCAGAACGGGAGGCATTTAAGAATGCGGCAGAGCGGGGCGAAGAGACGGCGGGAGCAGATTTGTATGTGACGCTGGAACCCTGCTGTCACACCGGAAAACAGCCGCCGTGTACGGAAGCGGTGCTGGCATCCGGGGTGAAGCGCGTGATTGTCGGCTGCACGGATCCGAATCCGGTGGTGGCAGGGCGCGGCATCCGGCTTCTGAGGGAAAAAGGGCTGGAAGTGGTGGCCGGAGTTTTACGCGGAGAGTGTGAACGGCGGAATGAGGTGTTCTTCCATTTTATGCGGACGAAACTTCCGTTTACGGTGCTGAAATACGCGATGACACTCGACGGAAAGATAGCGACGGTGTCGGGTAAATCCCAGTGGATCACCGGCGAGGCGGCGCGGAAGCGGGTGCATGAGGACCGCGGGCGTTATATGGCGATTCTGACTGGCGTTTCGACGGTGCTGGCGGACAATCCGCAGCTGACCTGCCGGATTCCGGGAGGAAAAAATCCGATCCGGGTGATTACAGATACGAAGCTTCGGACACCGCTTTCATCGACCGTGGTACAGACCGCGCGGGAGACACCGACCTGGATTGTGACGGCGGTATCGGATGCCGGAAGGAAGAAAGCATATGAGGACGCCGGCTGTCGTGTTTTAAGTGTCCCGGCAAAAGAGGGAGAACTGGATTTGCAGGCGATGATGCAGCGGCTGGGCGAGGAGAAAGTGGACAGCGTGATGGTCGAGAGCGGCGGGACGCTGGCATGGTCGTTTTTAAAGGCAGGGCTTGTGAACCGGGTGCAGGCGTACATTGCTCCGAAGATTTTCGGAGGTGCAGGCGCCCCGACCCCGGTGAGGGGAACCGGCGTGGATGCGCCGCCGGAGGCATTTCTTCTTAAAAAGCCGGAGGCAGTGTGGCTGGGAGAGGATCTGCTGCTGGAATATGAGGTGTCCGGTCAAGATGCATGAGGCGGTATTAGAACGGGAAAAAATCGCTGATTTGAAAAGGAGAAAAGATGTTCACAGGAATCATAGAGGAAGTGGGAAGGATCCGTGCGATTGAGCGCCAGGCAGTCTCGGCACGGCTGACGGTTGCTGCGTCCAAGGTGCTCTCGGATGTCCATCTGGGAGACAGCATTGCGGTCAACGGTGTGTGTCTGACGGTCACGTCATTTGGGAGAGATTATTTCTGTGCGGATGTAATGCATGAGACGCTGAACCGTTCGTCCCTGGGGGCGCTGGGTGTCAAAAGCCCGGTCAATCTGGAGCGGGCGATGCTGGCGGGCGGACGGTTTGGCGGACATATCGTCTCCGGTCACATCGATGGAACTGGAACCATCCGGGATGTGCGCCGGGACGGAAATGCCGTCTGGTATACGATTCAGGCCCCAGAACCGATTCTGCGGCTGATTGTGGAAAAAGGATCGATCGCGATCGACGGAATCAGCCTGACGGTCGCACGGGTGGATCACGTATCATTTTCCGTTTCCATCATCCCGCATACACTGCAGGAGACAGCGCTTGCGTTTAAGAGGGCAGGCGATATCGTCAATCTGGAAAATGACTGCATTGGAAAGTATGTGGCGAAGCTGATGGGAGTAGAAGAAGAGGATAAGGCAGGAAAGGGCATGACAAGAGAATTTCTGCAGCGGTATGGATTTTAATAGAGGAGGAGAACAATGAAGCAGTTTGATACAGTTGAAAAGGCTCTGGACGAGCTGAAACAGGGACATTTAATCCTGGTTACGGATGACGAGGATCGCGAAAACGAAGGCGATCTTATCTGCGCGGCAAGTTTTGCCACGACAGAAAATGTCAATTTCATGGCGACGCATGCGAAGGGCTTAATCTGTATGCCGATGAGCGCAGAAATCTGCCGGAAGCTACAATTCCCACAGATGGTGATGGATAACACGGATAACCATGAGACGGCGTTTACCGTATCGATCGACCATAAAACGACGACCACCGGTATTTCTGCCGAGGAGCGCGGTATTACGGCGCGCGCGTGCGTGGATCCGGACACAAAGCCGGAGGATTTCCGCCGTCCGGGACATATGTTTCCGCTGATGGCGAAGAAAAACGGCATTCTGGAGCGCAACGGTCACACAGAGGCGACGGTAGACTTGATGCGGCTTGCAGGGCTGCCGGAATGCGGTCTGTGCTGCGAGATCATGCGCGAGGATGGAACGATGATGCGGTCGGAAGAATTATTTGCGATGGCAGAACAATGGGGTCTGGCGATGATTTCCATTAAACAGCTGCAGGAGTACCGCAAGAGACATGAAAAGCTGGTCGAGTGTGTGGCAGAGACGCGGATGCCGACGAAATACGGCGAGTTCCGCGCGTATGGCTACCTGAATCTCTTAAATGGAGAACACCATGTGGCACTCGTCAAGGGCGATATCGGAGATGGGAAGGATGTACTCTGCCGCGTGCATTCGGAGTGCCTGACCGGCGATGCATTTGGTTCCCTGCGGTGCGACTGCGGACAGCAGCTTGCGTCGGCGATGACCCAGATTGAGAAAGAGGGACGAGGCGTTCTCCTCTATATGCGGCAGGAGGGACGCGGCATCGGGCTTTTAAATAAGCTGCGCGCCTACAAGCTGCAGGATGGCGGTATGGACACGCTGGATGCGAACCTGGCGCTGGGATTTAAAGGCGATCTGCGGGAATACTACATTGGGGCGCAGATTTTAAAGGATCTGGGAATCAAGACGCTGCGTCTTCTGACCAATAACCCGGATAAGGTATATCAGCTTTCGGATTTTGGCATGGAAATCAAGGAGCGCGTGCCGATTCAGATGGAGGCAACGCCGTATGATGGATTTTACCTGAAAACGAAGCAGGCGCGGATGGGACATATTTTGAATTTTAAATAGAAAAAGTGACAGGCGAAAATAGATCGTCGGAAAGGATGGTACTTATGCGTACATTTGAAGGAAACGTAGTAGCGGAAAATAATATGAGGATCGGAATTGTGGCGGCACGATTCAATGAGTTTATCACCTCGAAACTGGTTGCAGGCGCGCAGGATGCGCTGCGCCGTCACAATGTCTCGGAGGAGGATGTAGATGTTGCGTGGGTTCCAGGTGCTTTTGAGATTCCGCTGATTGCGTCGGAGATGGCGAAGTGCGGAAAGTATGATGCGGTGATCTGCGTGGGTGCAGTTATCCGTGGAAGCACAAGCCATTATGATTATGTGTGCAGCGAGGTTTCGAAAGGAATCGCACAGGTTTCTCTGGCAAGCAGCGTGCCGGTTATGTTCGGTGTGCTGACGACGGATACGATCGAGCAGGCGATCGAGAGAGCGGGAACAAAGAGCGGAAATAAGGGATTTGACTGCGCGACGGGAGCAATCGAGATGGTGAATTTGCTGCGGGAGATCCGGAAGTAAAAATAATCAGGTAATCGGGCATCGAAAAAGCCAGGACTGCGGAATGCTGCAGCCCTGGCTTTTTTGTCTTAGGAAAATTTGTCCATGCGCCAGGTTTTGGGTGTTATCTGTTTTTGTTTGCTATCATGTTACTCTGTTTTCAACAGCCCCTGTTCCGTATAATATTTCTCAGCTCCCGGATGCAGCGGAATAGGAGCTGGCTGCATATATATTCCGGATCAGATAAGTTACTTAAGGATGGGTGGGTGCTGATCAGTTCTTCACGGGATTCGTCGAGAATCTTGGTGATGGTGTAGACCAGCTGTTCGTCCATAGATGCGTCCACGCAGAGAAGGCATTTGATTCCGAAGGTTTTCAGTGTCTCGGTTTGTCCCGGATAGGTACCGGCTGGGACGGTGGCGCGGACGTAGAAGGGGCTGGCTGCAAGAATTTTTTGCAGTTCTTCGTCAGTGTACTCCAGCAGGCGGCAGGGCGTCTGGCTGGCCAGGTCGGTCAGGCTGTGGACCGGGATTCCGGCGAAGCTGTGGACGGCGTCGAGTTTACCGTTTAAGACAGAGTCCACGCTGGCGGAGAAGCTGTAGTTTTCAAGGGCAGTGTTGGCAATATTGAGCCCGGCTGCCTTGAGAGCGGTGCGGGCGGAAAGCTCCGTGGTGGATCCTTCTGGTCCGACGGCAATGTGGTGTCCGGCGAGTTCATGAACGTAGGAGATATGCTCGGATTCCGGCGCCATCCAGGTGGACAGGCTTGAATAGACGGCCCCGATCGCCCGCAGGGATTCGACCGGATGACCGGAAAATTCGTCCGTTCCCTGATAGGCGGAAAATGCCACATCGCCGCTGACCAGTCCCATATCAAATTGTCCGTTTTTGATATTTTCCACGTTCGTGTAGGAACCGTTGGAGGCGCTTAAATTGACCTTGAGCTGTTCATCATGTCCGCTAAAACAGAGGCGATGGCACTGCCAACCGGGTACATGGTTCCGCCGCTGTCGGCAGTTCCGATGGTCAGAACGTGCAGCTCTTCGTCTGCTTCGTTGGGATGGTCGTTGACCCGCGCATCTGCGGAGGTGCTGCCGGAACAGCCGGAAAGTCCGAGCAGGAAGGTAAGAAGCATCATTGGTGCCAATTTTACTAGTTTTTTTATTTTCATAGATCTCACCTTTTCGTAGTTTATCAGTATATAAAAAAACGCAGCGGTTCTGTCGAATGCTGCCTTAGCGATTAAAAGAATATTAAAACTCTATAAAAGTATAACATAAAAAACAGTGATAAGACAAGACCAAGGAAGAGGAAAATATAAATGTAACTGTTCACAGGTAGGCACTTTTGGAACCGAAAGTGCCGTAAGAAAACGTGGTGGCAGCAGGAATTTGCCGTATTTAAATGCGAAGCCACGGCAAATTCCGTTACTGGGCACGTATGCGTGAACAGTAACAAAAAAGAGCCTCCGGTTTATGGGGGGGAACCGGACGCTCTTCTTTCAGGTTACATTTTCAATTGAGCTTTAGGTATGTTGTTATATAAAAGATGTCTTATATGAAGTGTTCCTATCTCGTCTCAGTGATTATTTTGTAATCAGGCTGGAGAAGATGGAAAGGAAAATCGGGTTGTAAATATCGTCGATGATAACTGCGAAGGACGGATACAGAACCCAAGCAACGGTGTGCCATCCATACTGATCCATAACGGCTTTCTCGTTTGCTACTGCGTTCGGACCTGAACCACAGCCCCATCCACAGTTACCAGCTGCCATAACAGCTGCACCGTAATCGCGGCCAAATACGTTGAAGGATACGAAGATTGCAAAGAGTGCCATCAGGATAGCCTGTGCAAGGAGGATGATACCCATCTGACCAGCTACCGGAGCCAGCTTTGTGATATCGATGGTCATCAGAACCAGTGCCAGGTAGAGTTCCAGGAACATATGCTCGATAGCGTCGATCTCCGGAACCGGGAATTCGATACCAGCTGCATCCATGATGTTTCTTGCGATAGCACCTGCGAACAGACAGCCGATGAATTTCGGCATCTCGATCATCGGGATGTTGTCTAACAGGCAGTAGATCGGCATACCAAGTGCTGCTACAAGCAGAGACAGGGCAAATGCTTTGATCATACGGGTGTTGTTAAGAACAGCTGCTGAACCTGCTTTTGCGGATTCCGGTCTGTCGTTCGGGTCAGATTTCAGACCGTGACGGGAAATCAGGAAAGCTGCAACCGGACCACCGATTAAGGAACCCATGATGTTGCCCATAGTACCGGCTGCTACACCGACTGTGGTTGCATCCGGAGCACCCATGTTCTCGAAGATAGGACCAAATGCAGAAGCAGTACCAACACCGCCGGACATAGCTGAGGAAGAACACTGCAGAGCCAGAAGCGGATGAAGACCGATGGCGCTGCCTACCAGGTAACCAACGACATCCTGTAAGGTAATCAGGACACAGGCTGCAACTGCGATTGCGATACAAAGCTTTCCGCCTGCGTGCTTTAACATCTTGTAGCTGAAGCCGAAACCTACGCACAGGAAGAATAAGTTCTGGCATAAGTCTTTTACGATTTTTGCATCAAAGGAAAAACCGATGATTCCGGAACCCTTGATGATAGATACAACAACAGAAAAGATGATACCGGAGATAACCGGAGCCGGTATAGCATATTTTCTGAGCAGGGCGCTGTGAGCGACAATCGCGCGTCCTAAGAAGATAACGATGGCTGCGAAACCAAGTGTGGTCAGATACTCGAACTGGAATGTTGCGATGGCACCGTCCGCTGCCGGTGTGTAAGTTCCAAAGTATCCCATAATGTGTTCTAACATAGAACTTCCCTCCATTCTTTTTTTAAGAATTTGTTTATTTCTTTTATAAACAGTTTATAAGATTGAAAAAGGGAAGTCAATTTATGTAATTTTAAATACAGTTTTGTAAGTATTGTAAATAAAAATGACTATAAAAAAGCGACTGCAGTATAGATTCGACTCTATGGTGAATCTGTACAGCTGCAGCCGCGAAAAGACAGGAAAAACCTGAATATTGCTGGAAAACGAAGTGGCTCTTATTTTCCGGAATATCGTAACTGTTCAGTACCTTCACAGTCACGCGCAAAAATCCATTAAAAATTGCCTGCGGCAATGGGATTTTTGCCTGCTGGCCCATGTTTTCGTACGGTCAGCGCAGTAA
>NZ_QUGD01000033.1:0-26454 GCF_003478795.1 Clostridium sp. AF21-20LB
TATACCATTGCATCCTACATTCTAACAGTTTAAGTAATGAGATGGATAAATCCTTACTGGATGTAAGGGGATTACCCATAAGTATATTGTAGTAGTGATGAGTTAGGTGTGCCAATTATTTTAATAGATACAGAACAAGTGTTTGCCTTGCAAAGAGATGCATGGTATAATATAAATGTAAATATAGTGTATTACCTACGAAAGAAAAATTACTTTCGCAGGAAGAAGAAATGCGTATTTTTTACAGTATCATTTTGCACAGTGTGCGAAATATCGAAAACAGAAAGCAGGGACCTTTATGCAGATTGTATCCAGCTATGGAGTAGAAATTAAAAAAAAAGAATATACCGCTCCGCTCTACGCTGGATATTTTTCGGAAAGCAGTTTCCTATCTGATTCCGGTGTATGCAGAGATCTGGGAAGAACTTTCAGAAATCAAAAATCTACAAAAACGCTTTAATGAGGCGGAACATCTGGTACATGAGACAAAAAAGAATCATGCCAGATTTCCGTTTGACCGTCATTTTCCTAAGATGCCATCTTATCTGAGAAGAGCGGCGATTCAACACGCACTTGGAGCAGTGTCCTCCTATCAATCACGCCTTAGTTTGTGGGAAAAGGGAGAACTGAGGGGGAAACCGAAGCTGGTCTGTGAGAATCATGCGATGCCGGTATTCTATCGGGATGTCATGTATAGGGAAGCAGAACCGGGAGAAGATACGGCTTATTTAAAGCTATTTGATGGGCGTGAGTGGAAGTGGTTTCAGGTGAAATTACTTCATACCGATATGGAATATCTTCGAAAAAAGTGGAGCGGGAAAGAGGCATCTGCCCCAACTTTGGAAAGGAAACATCATAAATATTTCCTTCGGTTTTCATACACAGAGGAAGTAACCTTATCGAAAACAGCTGTAAAAGAGCAGGTGATATGCAGTGTTGATTTGGGAATCAATACGGATGCAGTCTGCAGCATCATGCGGGCAGATGGCACTATCCTGGGACGTAAATTTATAAATTTCCCCAGTGATAAAGACCATTTGTATCATGTACTTGGCAGAATCCGCCGTTTTCAGAGAGAACATTCCTCCAGACAGGTTCAAAGCCGATGGGGTTATGCAAAAAGGCTGAATATGGAACTGTCCCGCAAAATAGCTACGGAGATCACGAAATATGCCGTAGAATATCAGGCAGATGTAATTGTTTTTGAGTATCTGGAAATGCAGGGAAAAATATCCGGAAAAAAGAAGCAAAAACTTCATTTATGGAGAAAGCGGGATATTCAGAAGCTATGTGAACATCAGGCACATCGGAACAGGATTCGTGTGTCCAGAGTTAGTGCCCGGAACACCAGCAGGCTGGCCTGTGACGGAAGTGGAGCGGTAGTAAGAAATCCGGAGAACCATAGCCTATGTATCTTCCAGACAGGAAAGCAGTATAACTGTGATTTGTCAGCAACTTATAATATCGGGGCGAGATATTTTATACGGGAACTTTTAAAACCCTTGCCGGAAACGGAAAGGTCTTCACTGGAGGCAAAAGTACCTGCAGTGAAGCGTAGAACCTCCTGCGTTTATGCAGATTTGAGAAAGCTTTATGTAGAAGTAAATAACTTAAAAGCGGCATAAATACAGGCAGATATACAGCGGACTACCTGTAATGTGGAAACCAGCCGTATCCGGCGTGGAAAAAGTGCGTATCCGCACGAATTCTAAGTTACTGGCGTATCCGCCGATATTTAGTCTTGCCGTTTAAAACGGCCGAGAAGCATGTGACTTTAGCCATGTGAGGTTCACCCAACGGCAGATCAATTTTGTTCATAAGATTATTAATCATATGGAGCAGAATGGGTATATGGAGAATGTGGCTGTTTTGCAGAAGCCTCCGTTTGATAAGCCAATTAGTTTTTTAAAGTTGTTTGATGTGAGAACGAGAACAGCGCTTATGAAAGCGATTAATGATGTCCGGGAGAATGCGGTTACAGTGGCGGGATGATGAAAAAATGACAGGAGACTGCGGAGGCAGTCAGTATAGAAGAATGAAAGAAGCGAACGACTGCGTATTGTGTTAGAAATAGACAGTCGTTTGCTTTTTGAACGTTATTTTTTCTTTTTAAAATATCGCAGTGCCACCGCATACCCATAGAGCACCGCCGGTATAACGATCGTGCAGAACAGCGATGCCAGTAGCAGATTTTCTGCCAGTGGACTGTCCATCAGGGCGAAGATGATGGAAGAGACGTAGAGGGCGATTAGGATAACAGCACCTGTCAGCGCCAAAATGCGTTTTGATTTCATATATGGTATCCTTTCTAATTTTATAACTCTATAAAAAAGAGTGATTGGAATTTGTAATCATTTTTATATTGTTTCAAAGGCAGATTGGATATTGCCGTTTTTGATGAACTGTCTTTTATTTTATTATTATAAAGGATGTAAGAATTTTTTTCTATACTTTTCATTTGCGGTGCGGTAAAATAAGAAGAGATGTGGCAACTGTTCACAGTTTTTTGCTTAATTATGAACAAGAAAGGGGAGGCACACGATGAATTGGAAGAAAAAATTTATGTGGGCAGCATCCTTTTTAGTATCCCTGTTTGTTTGTGGGACAGCGCTGGCGGCAGGTAACGATGCGTCTGCGGACACCCCGGCGCAGGGCAAGGAAGAAAATCAGGTTTACAGGTTCGGCACCGAAAATAATGCCAATGATATAACGGAGACAAAGACATCGGCGGCAGAAAGTGGCGCGGCTGGTTTTGAAAATAAAGAAATGTATCTGTATGAGGGCGAGTGGGTCGGAGACGGCGAGGACTGGCAGTACCGCCTGACGGATGGCAGCTTTTTGAAAGCGTCCTGGCTGAAATCAAATGGTCACTGGTATTATCTGGGAAAAAGCAGCTATATGCAGCGGGGACTCCGGAAAATCGGCACAAACCGTTATTATTTCGCCGAGAGCGGCGCGATGATGACTGGCTGGATTTATGAGGAAGAGACAGATCAGTGGTATCATGCAAACGAGGATGGGGCACTGACGACCGGCTGGTATCAGGCAGGAAATGCCTGGTATTGGTTTGATTCCAAATGTGTTATGTTCAGCGGCGGAAACCGGATGGTAAACGGGCATAAATATTATTTCTTTGACAATGGTCAGATGGCGGCGGATCAGTACGTGGAACTCAACTACTACGATGCAAATGGACTGCGCGACCGGACGCATGATGTGCGTTTGATGGGAAAACGGCGTCCGTCGGACAGTGAAAAAGAACAGATTACGAAAGAACTGGCAGGCGTGCCAAGAGAGTGGATCAAACGATTTGCAGAATCAGGCTGGGAGCTGATGTACTACACAGACAAGGCATACTTCTCAGCGCCGAAAACAGAGCAGGGTATCTATTTTGTCAATTATGATACAGATGTGCATTACAAGAAAATCAAATTTTCTAAACCGCAGGGACTTGCGATGGCATTCGGCGAGTTCGCTGCGTCGGAACTAAGCGACGAAGAAACCTCACGTGCCCTGACGGATTTCGAGCGATATCTGGCTGGCAGTGGACTGGTGCAGCCGCTTCCATCCTACTTTGACGATAAGCCAGAGATGCAGTTCGGCAGCTTTTTCGCCGCCTGCTGTGACAAAGATGTCCGAGCTGACATCCGAAAAAACAGTCCGGAATTATACAAATATGTCGTAAAGTTAGGATTCTGGCAGGAAGGACAAAAACCAGACGAAGCCGAAGGGGTCGAGATGAACTCTGATCCGGAATTTGCCGGAAATGGAGCCGGACCGGCTGGGGATGAATCTTTAAAGGCTAAGAGTGGTCCGGCATCGGAAGTGCCGTAAGAAAACGTGGTGGCAGCAGGAATTTGCCGTATGTAAATGCAAAGCCGCGGCAAATTCCGTTACTGGGCACGTATGCGTGAACAGTAACCTCTACTCCGCCAATTCCTCCCACTTCTCATACAATCCCTCTAACTTTGCATTCAGTTCTTCCTTCTCTTTATTCAGTTCCATCAAACGCGGAACATCGGAAAAGACAGTCTCATCGCAGAGAAGCGCATCGATCTCCTGATCGCGGGTTTCAAGGGTGTGGATTTCTTCCTCGACGCGTTTCAATTCATTCTGTTTCTTACGAAGCCGCGTCTGTTCTTCCTTCTGCTGCTTCCAGTCCAATTTGCCGGAGGAAGCGCTGGCTGCCGCCTGAACTGCAGCGGTCACGGCAGAAGCAGACGAAGCAGCAGAGGTACCAGTGCCATTTCCAGAAAGAGCAGTCGGATTTGCGCCTGCCGCAGCGGTCGGATGGCTGGAAGTCCCTGTGTTTCCGGCTCCGGGAGATTTTGCAGAGCGGTTGGCTGCCTGTGCGGCGGAAGCCAGATAGGCTTTCTCCTGCGTCTCCTTCTTTTCCAGATAATAATCGTAGTTTCCAATATAATTAATCAGTGTTCCCATCGTCAGATCAAGAATCCGGGTCGCAGTTTTGTTGATGAAATATCGGTCATGGGAGACGTAGAGAACGGTTCCGGTGTAATGAACCAGCGCGTTTTCCAGAATCTCCTTCGAGGCGATATCCAGATGGTTGGTCGGCTCATCGAGGATCAGGAAGTTCGCCTCCGAGAGCATCAGCTTCGCCAGGGAAACACGTCCGCGTTCGCCGCCGCTCAGATCGCGGATGCGCTTAAAGACATCGTCGCCGGTGAAGAGAAATGCCGCCAGCACATTTCGGATCTGCGTGTTATTCATATCCGGGTAGGTGTCCTGCAGCTCGTCAAAGAGCGTCTTGTCCATGTGCAGAACCTGGTGTTCCTGATCGTAGTAACCGATATGCACCTTGGAACCTAACCGGATCTCGCCGTTGTCCGGGGTCAGAAGACCGTTGATCATCTTGAGAATTGTGGTCTTGCCGGTTCCGTTGTTGCCGATGATGGCGATGCGCTCGCCGCGTTTTATCTCAAAGTTCAGATCCGTGAAGAGTGTCATGCCGTCGAAACTCTTGGCAAGCTCACGGACGGAGAGAACGTCATTTCCGCTGGTGACGCACGGTTCCAGCGTAATGTGCATCGCGTCGTTGATTTCGGTCGGTTTTTCCAGAAGATCCATCTTGGAAAGCATTTTTTCACGGCTCTCGGCACGCTTGATGGATTTCTCACGGTTAAAGGATTTGAGTTTGGTGATAACCTCCTCCTGATGGCGGATCTCCTGCTGTTGGTTTAGGTAAGCCTTGAGCACACCGGCGCGGATGATCGCTTTTTTCTCGCTGTAGGCGGTGTAATTGCCCTGGA
This sequence comes from Clostridium sp. AF21-20LB, assembly GCF_003478795.1. Lineage (NCBI taxonomy): Bacteria > Bacillati > Bacillota > Clostridia > Eubacteriales > Clostridiaceae > Clostridium > Clostridium sp. AF21-20LB. Next base: position 5,271 of record NZ_QUGD01000033.1, read on the forward strand.
ACGAGGTGGCGATGCCGCCGTCCAGCTCGACGATCTTGGTTACGACGCGATCCAGAAAATAGCGGTCGTGGGCGACGATGATGACCGTCCCGGCGTAGTTCATCAGATAGGTTTCCAGCCACGCGATGGATTCCATGTCGAGGTGGTTGGTCGGCTCGTCCAAAAGGATGATGTCCGGTTTGGAGAGCAGGAGCTTACCGAGGGAGACGCGCGTTTTCTGACCGCCTGAAAGTTCGGAAACCGATTTGGAAAATTCTTCCTCGACAAAGCCGAGTCCCTTTAAGACACCGGTGATCTCGCTCTGCCATGCGTAGCCGTTTAAAAGTTCAAATTCATGGTTTAAGCGGCTGTAAGTGTTGAGCATCGTCTCGAGCTTTTCGCCCTCGGCGTGCTTCATCTGGAGTTCCAGCGTGCGGATCTGCTGTTCCATTTCCAGAATCGGACGTTTGACCTCCAGAAGAGAGTCATAAATGGTGGTCTGGCTATGCAGATCCTGATGCTGTGCCAGGTAACCGAGGGTTTTGCCCTTGGCGATGGTCACGGAGCCTCGTCTGCTGCGAGTTCTCCGACAATTATTTTTAAAAGAGTCGATTTACCGGCTCCGTTGATGCCGACGATGGCGGCTTTTTCGTGATCTTCTACATGAAACGATACGTGTTTGAGGATTTCCTCTGTACCGAATGCTTTTGAAATATTGCTGCAAGATAAAATCATAGATTCCTCCTGTGGTTGTATCCATGTATTTCGGTTAAAAATATACCGTCAATCTCAAATTATAATATAAATAAAGAAGCAATGCAAGAATGAGAACGGTTAATGGCTGTTTCTGGTCAGAAAATTTTGCGAAATACAATGTAAAATCCCTCATATGAAATAAAAAAATTGACAATTATTTATCATATGACTATAATAAATTTATCAGATTGTCCGAGGTTTGCGTAAACCATATGGACAACGTTAGAGGAAAGAAAGGTGGAAGAAAGCCGTGGAACAGAAAGAGATATCTAAAGCGGTCATTTCTAGGCTACCCAGATACTATCGTTACTTGGGCGAATTGCTCGAGGAGGGAGTAGAGAGAATCTCATCGAATGATTTGAGTATCCGCATGAAGGTGACAGCGTCCCAGATTCGTCAGGATCTGAATAATTTCGGCGGATTTGGTCAGCAGGGATATGGTTATAATGTAAAGTATTTATATTCGGAGATTGCCCGGATTCTGGGAATTGACCGTCAGCATAACCTAATTATTATCGGTGCGGGAAATCTGGGTCAGGCGATCGCGAATTATACGAATTTTGAGCGGCGTGGTTTTTTAATCAAAGGTATGTTTGATGTGAATCCGCGTCTGGTCGGTCTGGTAGTCCGTGGAGTGGAGATCCGCGGTATTGAAGATTTGGAGCAGTTTATCAAGGACAATGAAGTGCAGATCGCAGCGCTGACGATTCCGAAGTCGAAAGCGCCGGAGATTGCGGATCGGCTTGTCAAAGCCGGAATCAAGGCGATTTGGAATTTTGCCCATACAGATTTACAGGTTCCAGATGACGTTGTAGTGGAAAATGTCCATCTGTCGGAGAGCCTGATGCGCCTTTCTTACCGCGTATGCAGTATGCAGGATCAGAAAGCGAGAGAAGAAGCGCAGAGAAAGCAGGAAGAGGCAGCTGGTGCCGGAGAAACAAAATGATCGTCGGAATTGGTACGGATCTGATAGAGATAGAGCGAATCAAAAAAGCCTGTGAAAAAGAGGCTTTTTTGGTGCGTGTATATACAGAAGAAGAGCGTCGGCAGGCTGGGGGGAAGGTGTCCCGGCTCGCCGGCGATTTTGCGGTAAAAGAGGCAGTCTCGAAGGTGTTTGGAACAGGCTTTCGGGGCTTTGGACTGCTGGATATAGAAGTGCTCCGGGACGAGCTTGGAAAACCGTGGGTGCGGCTTCACGGGGGAGCGAAGAAACTTGCGGACAGCCTGAAAATCACCCGGATTCACGTGTCGATCACGAATACAGGCAGTCTTGCATCTGCTTACGCAGTCGGAGAGGGGGAATGGAAATGAGACGTCTGGTGACAGGAAAACAGATGAAAGAGATAGATGGATATGCAATCCGGAAAGTGGGGATACCCTCTCTGGTACTGATGGAGCGAGCGGCGCTGGCGGTTGCAGACGAGATGGAAAAACGGTATGGAAAGCTTTCAGGGCAGAGGCTTCTGGTATTTTGCGGAACGGGCAATAACGGTGCGGACGGCGCGGCGCTGGCTAGGATTCTCTTTCTGCGCGGTGCGCTTCCGACGGTACTCACGGTCGGTGACAAGGCGCACTGGACGGGGGAGATGACCTGTCAGGTAGCGATTGACCGGAATCTGGGGATCCCGGTGGAGGCGTTTGAAAATTATGTGCCGGGGCATGTGGAGATCATGGTGGATGCGATCTTTGGCGTGGGTCTTTCCAGAGAGGTCGGCGGTGAATTTGCCGAGGCGATCCGTTTTATGCGGGAGCAGGAGCCAAAGGCGGTAGTTGCGGTTGATATTCCGTCCGGCGTCAGCTCAGAGACGGGGGCGGCGCTTGGCGAGGCAGCTGAGGCGGATCTGACCGTTACTTTCGGCTATGAGAAGCTGGGAATGGTGTTCTATCCGGGACGGAAGCTGTGCGGCGAGATTGTGATTGCCGACATCGGGTTTCCGGCGTATACAAAATATGAAGGGCATACCTATTTTGCCTATGATCCGGAGGATCGGAGCCAGATCCCGAAACGGCGGGCAGACGCCAACAAGGGAACGTATGGAAAAATCCTGATCGCAGCTGGTTCGGAGGGAATGTGCGGCGCAGCGTATTTGAGCGCCCTGGCTGCGTACCGGATGGGCGCAGGACTTGTGAAGATCCTGACCGTCCGGGCAAATGTGCCGATTCTGCAAAATCTTCTTCCGGAGGCGATCCTGACGCCGTATGATCCGGAACAGGCACAGACGGATCCGGCAGGTTTTAAGAGCCTGGTGGAACAGGAGTGCGGCTGGGCGAGCGCGATCGTGCTGGGACCGGGACTGGGAAAGGAAGCCCATGTCGCAAGTCTGGTGCAGAACGTGCTGCTTTCCGCCTATGTGCCGATCATTGTGGATGCGGATGGATTAAATGCTGTCGCACAGCATCCGCATTTGTCCGGGTATTTTACGGAAAATGTGATCGTTACTCCGCATCTGGGAGAGATGGCGCGTCTGACGGGACGCTCGATTGAGGATCTGAAACGGGATTTGGTCGAGTCAGCGGTGCGGTATGGCGAAGAAAAAGGCGTGACCTGCGTGCTCAAGGATGCCGTGACGGTGACGGCGGGGCGCGATGGCAATGTGTATATCGGCGACAGCGGCTGCGCCGCGATGGCAAAGGGCGGTTCCGGCGATGTGCTGACCGGTGTGATTGCCGGGCTTCTGGCGCTGGGATTTTCAGAGGATGAAGCGGCGGCGCTCGGCGTGTTCCTGCACGGAAGGGCTGGGGCGGCAGCTGCCTGTAAAAAGGGAGAGCATTCCGTGCTGGCAAGAGATATCGCGGACTGTCTGCTTGAAAAGATAGATTGAAAATAAAAAGGAAGACAAAAAGATGGAAAAAGCATATACAATGGCAGAAGAACCATATACCCGGATTTATGCGCGGATTGACCTGGATGCGATTGTGAAAAATATGGAGGCGATGCGCGAAAATCTTCCGGCAAAAACGAAGATGATCGGCGTGGTTAAGACGGATGGTTACGGTCACGGGGCTGTCCCGGTGGCGAAGACGATCGCGCCGTTTGTCTGGGGCTATGCGGTGGCAACCTTGGAGGAAGGACAGAACCTGCGCCGCCACGGCATTGACAAACCGATTCTGGTGCTTGGCAGCACGCACCCGCGGCATTTTGCGGAATTGATTGAGGACGATATCCGTCCAGCGATCTTTGAGGAAGATAAGGCAGAGCTGCTCTCAAAACTTGCGGTTTCGATGGGAAAGACGGCGAAAATGCATATTGCGCTCGATACCGGCATGGGACGAATCGGATTTCACCCGGATGAAAATAGCCTGAAAGAGATAGAGCGGATTGCAAAGCTTCCGGGCATTGAGATCGAGGGAATGTTTACACATTTTGCGCGTGCTGACGAGGCGGATAAGGCATTTACCCATTTACAGTATGAGCGGTACCAGAAATTCCATGAAGGTCTGGAAAATGCAGGCGTTCATATTCCGATGTGCCACTGTGCGAACAGCGCGGCGATCATGGAACTGCCGCGGATGGGACTGGATGCGGCGAGAGCCGGTATCACGGTATATGGTCTGTATCCGTCGGATGAGGTAGAGCGGAACATGAAGATTTACCCGGCGATGGAGATCCGCAGCTTTATTACCTATGTTAAGGAAGTAGAGCCGGGCACGCCGATCAGCTACGGCGGAACCTTTGTGACGGACCGTCCGATGCGGATCGCGACGATTGGCGCCGGATACGGCGATGGCTATCCGAGAAATCTCTCTGGAAAGGGTTATGTCCTGATTCATGGACACCGCGCACCGATTCTGGGACGCGTCTGCATGGATCAGTGCATGATCGATGTGACCGATATCCCGGAGGCTGCTGAGGACACGCGGGTAACGCTGGTCGGACGCGACGGGGACGACGAGATCACGATGGAAGAGCTGGCGGAATGGAGTGGCGGTTTCCACTATGAGATCCCATGCGTGCTTGGAAAACGTGTGCCGCGCGTGTACGTGAGAGGTGGAAAGATCGTCGGGAAAAAGGATTATAATGATGATCGGTATGAGGATTTTATGGAGTAAAGCCGGTGTTTGAACCATTTAGAAAAAGGATTCATAAGATAAAGTAGATAGCTTCGGCAAAGCGGGAACCTGGACTGCCGGATGCATTTATGGGACGACCCGCGTATAGGCGGTGTAAATCTGTCCATACTAACGGTATAAACGGACTGTGGAGCTGTGAAAGTACAAAGCAGTTATTTATATCTTAAAATAGTTTGGACGGAGTGTGAATCGAGTGATTATCAGACGAGGAGATATTTATTACGCAGATTTAAGACCGGTCATCGGCTCAGAGCAGGGCGGCGTCCGCCCGGTGCTGGTCATCCAGAATGATATCGGCAACAAGCACAGCCCGACCGTGATCTGCGCGGCGATCACATCAAAGATGAACAAAGCCAAGCTGCCGACGCATGTGGAATTAAACACGCGCCGCTGTGCGATGGTGAGGGATTCGGTCATTTTACTGGAACAACTCCGCACGATCGATAAGCAGCGGCTGAAAGAGAAAATCTGTCATATCGACGGGGCGCTTTTACAGGAGGTGGACCGTGCGCTGAAGGTCAGTCTGGAACTGGATACATAAAATCAGCCGCGAACCCCTTGTCAAGCATACAGAATGGTGTTAAAATAGTTAAGATGCAGCTTTTTAGTGCCGAAATCGGCGTGATATAAAAGCTGATGAGCGAAAAGATACAACAAAGAAGATAGAAAGAGGAGTGTTATTTTATGTCAGGACATTCAAAGTTCGCCAATATTAAGCACAAAAAAGAGAGAAACGACGCAGCAAAGGGAAAAATCTTTACCGTTATCGGTCGTGAGATTGCCGTAGCTGTTAAGGAAGGTGGTTCGGATCCGGCAAACAACAGCCGTCTGCGTGATGTGATTGCAAAAGCAAAAGCGAACAATATGCCGAACGATACCATCGATCGTGGTATCAAGAAAGCAGCCGGAGATGCAAACTCTGTCAATTACGAGAATCTTACATACGAGGGATATGGTCCGAATGGCGTCGCTATCATCGTAGATACCCTGACCGACAACAAGAACCGTACCGCAGCGAATGTCCGCAGCGCATTTACCAAGGGCGGCGGAAACGTAGGTACTCCGGGCAGCGTGTCCTTCATGTTTGATAAAAAAGGTCAGATCATCATCGACAAAGAAGAGTGCGAGATGGATCCGGATGAGCTGATGATGCTTGCACTGGATGCAGGAGCTGAGGATTTCTCCGAGGAGGAGGACAGCTACGAAGTGATCACCGCACCGGAAGATTTCTCCGCAGTCCGCGAGGCGCTGGAGAAGGCTGGCGTTCCGATGATGGAAGCAGACGTTACCATGATTCCGCAGAACTGGGTAGAGCTTACCGATGAGGAATCCATCAAAAAGATGCAGAGAATCCTGGATCTTCTGGATGAGGATGATGACGTACAGGCTACTTACCATAACTGGGATGAGTAATTGATATCATATTTGATATAGATTTAAAAAAATAAAGATACGATTCATATAAAAACTGTCGCTGGAATACAATGGCGGGCTGGACTTTTCAAAGAAGAGGGCTGGCAGCCGGATGTATTTGGCGGCAGTTTTTGTGTAATAGGAATTTCCTTGGAGACACATTCGTTTTTATTTTGCAAATTTTATGGAAGCGTTAAAGCAAAAAATACCATGTCCGGCAGCAATAAACTTGCCTGAACATGGTATTTACGCGTATTTTATCTACTAGTTGCTTGTATAATGATAGCTGTCTAACAGCTGTGCCTTCATATGCCACAGCTCGTTGGAGAGATCCACATGAATCTCATGCGGGTTTACCAGACGGCGGGACTCATCCCACAGCGTCTCTTGTTCTTTCTTGCAGTATTCGCGGATGTCCATAACCTTTGGAGACTCGTAAACGCATTCGCCGTTTTTGAAGATTGGAACGAGAAGTTCGCGCATGGTGTAGGTGCCCGGCGCGAGGTGTGTCTTTTTCCATGTCTCGATCGGATCGAAGAGCAGAAGGGAATTCTTCTCATCGAACTCTTCATCCACGAGACAGATCAGATCTGCGATAATCTTGCCAGTCTCCTTGTCATAGATTCGCTGGATGGTCTTGTTGCCCGGATTGGTAACCTTTTCTGTATTTTCCGAAAGCTTGATCTTCGGGATAAATTTGCCTGTATGACGGTCCATGATGGCAGCCAGCTTATAAACGCCGCCGAAGGAAGGGCAGTCCTTGGAGGTGATGAGGTTTGTGCCGACACCCCAGGACGTGATGGCAGCGCCCTGAATCTTCAGGCTGTCGATCAGGTATTCATCCAGATCGTTGGAGGCGGAGATGACTGCATCCGGGAATCCGGCGTCATCCAGCATCTTGCGGGCTTTCTTGGAAATATATGCAAGGTCGCCGCTGTCGAGGCGGATGCCGTAGAAAGTCAGCGGGATACCGGCGTCGCGCATCTCCTGGAAGACGCGGATCGCGTTCGGAACACCGGAACCCAGGGTATCATAGGTATCGGCTAACAGGATGCAGGCACTCGGATAGAGTTTTGCATAAGCGCGGAACGCAGTCAGCTCATCCGGGAAACTCATGATCCAGCTGTGTGCGTGGGTTCCCTTGACCGGAACGTCAAATAGTTTTCCGGCCAGTACATTGGAAGTGCCGATACAGCCGGCGATCATGGCAGCGCGGGCGCCATAGGTACCGGCGTCAGCACCCTGCGCGCGGCGAAGCCCAAACTCCATGATTCCGTCCCCGCGTGCGGCGAAGACGATACGGGATGTTTTGGTCGCGATCAGGCTCTGGTGGTTGATGATATTTAAGATGGCAGTCTCAACCAGCTGTGCTTCCATGATCGGTGCGATGACCTTGACGAGAGGCTCACGCGGGAAGACAACGGTGCCTTCCGGGATTGCGTAAATGTCACCCGAAAATTTGAAATTGTGAAGATATTCGAGGAAATCTTCATCAAAAATGCCGAGTCCGCGTAAGTATTCGATGTCGGCATCATCGAAGTGAAGATTTTTCACATAGTCAATGACCTGCTCTAAGCCGGCGCAGATGGAAAACGCATTTCCATCCGGGTTTGTGCGGTAGAACGCATCAAAAATGACGGTTTCGTTGGCATCTTTCTCCCGGAAATAGCCCTGCATCATCGTCAGTTCATACAGGTCGGTCAATAGGGTAAGGTTTCTTGGCTCCATAATATTCTCCTTTGTTGCGAAAGACGGCTGCGGGCACGTCCTTCTTTTTATATATAGTATACTTCATTGTTTATATTTGCAATGAATGTCTGTGTCTGTTTTTTAAAGTAAATACAGACATATTTATATACTATACCATAAAATCAGGGGAATGGCAAAATAATGATAATTTTATAACATGTGAATCATATCCGAAACATTCCTTGACAACCATCTGGAAAAAAGATACAATGTCCATGTTAGTGATTTGATTACTAATTATGATAGGAAAAGCAATGATGGAGACAGTAGCGCCGCACGGAAAGCGGGAGCGAGGCAGGGACGGTGAGAGCCTGCTGTGAGTAAGGTGGATGTGAAGATCACTCCGGAGCTTCGGGCTGAACCATTTTTGGAAGTCTGAGCGTCGTTTCTGACAGCGCCCGGAAGGAAAATTCAGTAAGTACCGACGGTTTCCTCCGTTATAGGGAGCGCATATAAAGGTATGCAGTAATAGGTGGTTAAAAGCAAGTGGGCCCTTGTCCTGTTACAGGATGGGTCCATTTTTATTTCATAGAAAAAGACATTCTATGAAATAAAAACTTTATTTCATATTTTTAGGAGGAATTTATCATGTACAACAAAGTTCCGGCAAACATGAATTTCGTGGAACGTGAAAAGAACATTGAGAAGTTCTGGGAAGATGAGCAGATTTTTAAGAAGAGTATCGACAGCCGTAAGCAGGGACCGACCTATACATTCTATGACGGACCGCCTACCGCAAACGGCAAGCCGCACATCGGACACGTGCTGACCCGTGTTATCAAGGATATGATTCCGAGATACCGCGCGATGAAGGGCTACATGGTTCCGAGAAAGGCTGGATGGGATACCCACGGTCTTCCGGTTGAGCTGGAAGTAGAGAAGATGCTGGGACTGGACGGCAAGGAGCAGATTGAGCAGTATGGTCTGGAGCCGTTCATCGAGCACTGTAAAGAGAGTGTCTGGAAATACAAAGGAATGTGGGAAAAATTCTCCAACACCGTTGGTTTCTGGGCAGACATGGAGCATCCGTATGTTACCTACCACAACAGCTTCATTGAGTCTGAGTGGTGGGCATTAAAAGAAATCTGGAACAAGGGACTTCTTTATAAGGGCTTCAAGATCGTACCGTACTGCCCGCGCTGCGGCACCCCGCTGTCCAGCCATGAGGTGGCACAGGGATATAAGGACGTCAAAGAGCGTTCTGCGATTGCTAAATTCCCGGTAAAGGGCGAAGATGCATACATTCTTGCATGGACGACCACCCCGTGGACACTTCCGTCCAACGTGGCGCTCTGTGTAAATCCGGACGAGACATATGTAAAGGTAAAAATGAAAGAGGATGGCACGGTTTATTATATGGCGCAGGCGCTGTGTGATACCGTTCTGGGCGAGGGCACTTACGATGTCCTGGAAACCTTTGTCGGAAAAGATCTGGAATATAAAGAGTATGAGCCATTATTTGACTATGCCGTAGCAACCTGTGAAAAACAGCATAAGAAAGCATTCTACATTGTCTGCGATAATTATGTAACACTGACCGATGGTACCGGTGTCGTACACATCGCGCCGGCATTTGGTGAGGATGACTCCAAGGTCGGTAGAAAATATGACCTTCCGTTCGTACAGTTGGTAGACGGCAAGGGCGAGATGACGAAGGAGACTCCGTGGGCTGGTATGTTCTGCAAGAAAGCCGATCCGGAGGTTCTGAAAGCATTAAGAGAAAGCGGACTTCTGTTCTCTGCACCGGTATTTGAGCATAGCTACCCGCACTGCTGGCGCTGCGATACACCACTTATCTACTATGCACGTGAATCCTGGTTCATCAAGATGACCGCAGTCAAGGATGACCTGATCCGCAACAACAACACGATCAACTGGATTCCGGAGAGCATCGGTAAAGGGCGTTTCGGCGACTGGCTGGAGAATGTCCAGGACTGGGGCGTGAGCCGTAACCGTTACTGGGGTACTCCATTAAATATCTGGGAGTGCGAGTGCGGCTGCCAGCACGCGATCGGAAGCCAGGCAGAATTAAAATCTATGAGCCCGAACTACACGGACGTTGTGAAAAAATATGCAAAAGAGATGGATCAGGAGGCAAATGGAGAGGTTGAGCTTCACCGCCCATTCATCGATGATGTGACGATCACCTGCCGAAGTGCGGCAAACAGATGCACCGTGTACCGGAGGTTATCGACTGCTGGTTTGATTCCGGTTCCATGCCATTTGCACAGCATCATTATCCATTTGAAAATAAAGAACTGTTTGAGCAGCAGTTCCCGGCAGATTTCATCTCCGAGGCGGTTGATCAGACGCGTGGATGGTTCTACTCCCTGTTAGCTATCTCGACCCTGATCTTTAACAAAGCGCCGTACAAGAATGTTATCGTTCTGGGGCATGTCCAGGATGAGAACGGACAGAAGATGAGTAAGTCCAAGGGCAACGCGGTTGACCCGTTCGATGCACTGCAGACTTACGGCGCTGACGCGATCCGCTGGTATTTCTACATTAACAGTGCACCGTGGTTGCCGAACCGTTTCCACGGAAAAGCCGTTATCGAGGGACAGAGACGTTTCATGGGTACTCTCTGGAATACCTATGCATTCTTTGTACTCTATGCGAATATTGATAATTTTGACGCAACCAAATATACGCTGGAATACGATAAACTTCCGGTTATGGACAAATGGCTGCTGTCTAAGTTAAACAGCCTCATCAAAGAGGTGGACGACGATCTGGGCAACTATCGCATTCCGGAGGCTGCAAGAGCGCTCCAGGATTTCGTCGATGATATGAGTAACTGGTATGTCAGAAGAAGCCGTGAGCGTTTCTGGGCGAAGGGCATGGAGCAGGATAAGATCAATGCGTACATGACACTCTACACCGCACTGGTAACTGTAGCGAAGGTAGCGGCTCCGATGATTCCGTTCATGACCGAAGACATTTACCAGAATCTGGTTCGCAGTCTGGATAAAGAGGCACCGGAGAGCATCCATCTGTGCGACTTCCCGGTTGCAAATGAGGCGCACATCGACAAGGATCTGGAAGCGAAAATGGAAGAAGTCCTGAAGGTTGTCGTTCTGGGCCGTGCAGCAAGAAATACTGCTAACATCAAGAACCGTCAGCCGATCGGACGTATGTTCGTGAAGGCAGAGACCGCTCTGCCGGAGTTCTATCAGGAAATCATCCAGGATGAGCTGAATGTGAAGAAGGTAGAGTTCACGGATGATGTCCGCGCATTTACCTCCTACAGCTTCAAGCCGCAGCTTCGTACCGTTGGACGCAAGTATGGCAAGTATGTAAACGAGATCAAAGAGATTCTTGCAGGTCTGGACGGAAATCAGGCGATGGATACCTTAAATGAAACCGACCTTTTAGCTTTGAGACGCAGGACGGTACAAAGGTAGAGCTGGCAAAAGAAGATCTTCTGATTGACATGGCACAGGTACCGGGCTTTGTATCTGAGGGTGACAATTTCGTTACCGTTGTTCTGGATACTAATCTGACACCGGAACTCATCGAAGAGGGCTTTGTCCGCGAGATCATCAGTAAGATTCAGACGATGCGTAAGGAAGCCGGTTTTGAGGTAATGAACCATATCAACGTCTTCCAGGACGGAAATGATAAACTTGCAGAAATTTTAAAGAAGCATACAGAGGAAATCAAGAAAGAGGTTCTGGCTGATAATATCCTGATTGGCACCATGAGCGGATACACAAAAGAGTGGGATATCAATGGCGAAAAAGGTATGTTTGGTGTTGAGAAAACGACTGACTGATGTGCCTGGCGGGAAACCGTGATACTACGAATATTAGGAGGACAGGATGCGCGAGATCAGCAAAGAAGAGTTTAAAAAGAGTATTATCGAAAATGTAAAGAACCAGTACCGCAGAACGATCGACGAGGCGACACCGCAGCAGATATTCCAGGCTGTGTCCTATGCGATCAAGGATGTGATTATCGACGACTGGATTGCAACCCAGAAGCAGTTTGACGAGACAGGCGCAAAGAAGGTATATTACCTTTCTATGGAGTTTCTGATGGGACGTGCGCTTGGTAACAATATCATCAACCTGGGCGCGAAAAAAAGCAGTGAAGGAAGCACTGGAAGAGCTGGGTTTTGACTCAATGCGATTGAGGATCAGGAGCGGATCCGCACTTGGAAACGGCGGTCTGGGGCGTCTGGCAGCATGTTTTCTGGATTCCCTGGCAACGCTTGGTTATCCGGCTTACGGCTGCGGCATCCGTTACCATTACGGTATGTTCAAGCAGAAAATTAAAGACGGCTACCAGGTGGAGGTGCCGGATGAGTGGCTGAAAAACGGTTATCCGTTCGAGCTTCGCCGCCCGGAGTATGCGACCGAGGTTAAATTTGGCGGTTATGTCAAGACCGAGTGGGACGGTGAGCGCAACCATTTTGTACAGGAAGGTTATCAGTCTGTTCTGGCAGTTCCGTATGATATGCCGATTGTCGGCTACGGCAACAACGTAGTCAACACCCTGCGTATTTGGGATGCACAGCCGATCGACACGTTCAGCCTTTCTGCATTTGACAAGGGTGATTACCAGAAGGCGGTCGAGCAGGAGAATCTGGCGAAGAACCTGGTTGAGGTCCTTTATCCGAACGACAACCACTATGCGGGTAAAGAGCTGCGTCTTAAACAGCAGTATTTCTTCATTTCTGCCAGCTTACAGGTTGCTCTGAAGAAATTCAAAGAGACAAACGATGATATTCACAAACTGCCGGAGAAGATCGTATTCCAGATGAACGATACGCATCCGACCGTGGCAGTTGCTGAGCTGATGCGCCTGCTCCTGGATCAGGAAGGCTTAAACTGGGATGAGGCGTGGGGTATCACAACAAAATGTTGTGCATACACCAACCACACTATCATGGCAGAGGCGCTGGAAAAATGGCCGATCGAGCTGTTCTCCCGCCTGCTTCCGCGTGTATACCAGATTGTGGAAGAGATCAACCGCCGTTTTCTGATCGAGGTACAGAATAAGTACCCGAATAACTATGAGAAAGTTAAAAAGATGGCGATCATCTTTGACGGTCAGGTCAAGATGGCGCATCTGGCGATCGTAGCCGGATATTCCGTCAACGGTGTGGCAAAACTTCACACTGAGATTCTGAAAAATCAGGAACTGAAAGATTTCTACGAGATGATGCCGGAGAAATTTAACAATAAGACAAATGGTATCACCCAGCGTCGTTTCCTGCTGCATGGCAATCCGCTTCTGGCAGACTGGATCACGGAGCAGATTGGCGACGAGTGGATTACCGATCTTCCGCACCTGGCAAAATTAAAAGTATACGTCGATGATCCGAAATTCCAGCAGGAATTTATGAACATCAAGTACCAGAATAAACTGCGCCTGGCAAAATACATCAAGGAGCACAACGGAATCGACGTTGATCCGCGTTCCATTTTCGATGTACAGGTAAAACGTCTCCATGAGTACAAGAGACAGCTTTTAAATATTCTTCATGTAATGTACCTGTATAACCAGCTCAAAGACAATCCAAACATGGATATGGTTCCGAGAACCTTTATTTTTGGTGCGAAAGCAGCGGCAGGTTACCAGATTGCCAAGAAGACGATCAAACTGATTAACTCCGTAGCAGATGTTATCAACAATGATAAATCCATCAATGGTAAGCTGAAAGTTGTGTTTATCGAAGATTACCGCGTTTCCAACGCAGAACTGATTTTTGCGGCAGCGGATGTCAGCGAGCAGATTTCCACCGCCAGCAAGGAGGCATCCGGTACCGGCAACATGAAGTTCATGCTGAACGGTGCGCTGACGCTGGGCACGATGGATGGTGCGAACGTGGAGATCGTCGAGGAGGTAGGCAAGGAGAACGCATTTATCTTCGGTCTGAGCGCTGACGAGGTTATCAATTATGAGAACAACGGCGGTTACAACCCGGAGGAGATCTTCAACACCGACCAGGATATCCGCCGCGTGCTGATGCAGCTCATCAACGGCTACTATTCACCGCAGGATCCGGAGCTGTTCCGCGATATTTACAATTCTCTGTTAAATACAAAGAACAGTGCCAAGGCAGATACCTACTTCATCCTGAAAGATTTCCGTTCCTATGCGGAAGCACAGAAACGCGTCGAGGCAGCTTACCGTGACGAGAACTGGTGGGCGAGAGCAGCCATGCTCAACACAGCAAGCGCTGGTAAATTCTCCTCTGACCGTACCATCGAGGAGTATGTGCGCGACATCTGGCATCTGGAGAAGATCCGTGTGGACGATGATGATGTAAAGGCACTGTAAAAGGAGTAAAAGAGGGAGGACACACTATGAGAGGATACAGAAAAAGACCGGGGACACAAGGATTTTCGGTTCCTCTTGTGGGTGCTTCCCTCTTTTTTATCATTTCGCTGTTTTTGTTTGCTTCTTATAAAAACAGCGCCTATCAGCAGGCAAAAAAGGAAATCTATTCGCTTTATACGGCGAACCGGGCGTTTGATCTGGATGAGGTGTATCAGGACGGTCTGACGGCGATCTATGCGAAAGAGTATGGAAAGACGGCAACCGAGGCTGGTTGCGAGGCGCTAGAGCAGACGGGGCTTCCGTATGTCCTTTTATTATCGCAGTTTTCCGCACCGGTGGAACGCGTGTATGTGACGAACTGTCAGCTGAGCGAGACGGGGCGGGAGAAGAAGGCGCGGACGTATGACTACACGGTTTCGGTGCGTTTCTGCCTGGAAAAAGGCGATGAGGTGCTGGCACCGGAGAAGACGATGGACTTTCATGGAACTGTGGTGATGAAGAAAAAGGGATGGTTCCGCTGGCTGCTGGATGGTGTGACGCTGGGGGAGTAAAAGAATGATAGAGGGGAAACTGGAAGAGACTGCAAAGGGCGACGGAGGAGAAGCCGGAGCGTAGACTTGTGATATTTTTTGAGTGCCTGTCATAAGATAAGGAAGGCAGAGAAAAGAAGCAGGTTTGTAAGGCATTGAAACCATAAGTTTACTGGTATGGCAAAACAGAAAATGCGTGAGACCGTACTGGAACAGTCAAAACAGGAGAACCGAAATGAAGAAGAGAACTGCCGCCGTACTGGCGGCTTTTTTGATCCCATATATCACAACACTGGCAGTTTCCGGGCGTGTGCAGGGGGCGGATGGAGGAAAAATCAGAGGAAATTCAGATAGAACATCTGGATGGGAAAGTCAGACGGATGGTCGGCAGATCCTTCTGGATCGGGAGGATGGCGTCCGCAACAACGGAACCGGGGATGCTGTCCCACTGGAAGAATATCTGATCGGTCTGACTGCAGTGCAGATTCCGGACGGCTATCCGAAGGAGGCAGTCAAGGCGCAGGCAATTCTGGCGCGGACGGCGCTGTACCGGGAGATGGACGGGGCGGATTCGATCGAGGAATCGGCGTTAGATATGGATTATCTGGAGCCGGAGCAGATCGAGAGCCGGTTTGAGGCGGCTGGAATGCCGGAATATTACCAGACGATCTGTGGGGCAGTGCGGGAGAGCGCAGGACAGACGGCGATCTGGGATGGGGATTATATTGAGCCGCTGTTTCATGCAGTGAGCGCGGGGCGGACGCGCGAAGGGGATGAGGCGCATCCGTATCTGGCGTCGGTTGCGGCAAAGGAGGATGAGGGCGCTGGCGGCTACCTGACGCGGCAGGGCATGACACGGGAAGAACTGAAAAAACGTCTGGAAGAAGGACTGAATGCATTGGGAGAACACCCGGATCTGGAAAATCTGGAAGAAGATCGGATTCTGGAGGAGATTCAGATCGTGAAACGGGACAGCGCCGGTTATGTGGAAACCGTGCAGATTGGGGCGGAGACGTACAGCGGGGACGCGGTGCGCTATGCGTTAGGCGTGCCGTCGCCAGCTTTTTCCCTCGAGGAAGACGGGGACGAAATCCGCTGTGTTACTTATGGGCGCGGGCATGGTTACGGGTTGTCGCAGTACGGGGCGGGACTCATGGCGGAGAATGGGAGCAGCGCGGAAGAAATTTTAAAGCATTATTTTAAAAATATTCAAATCGTTTCTGAATAAAACGATTCACTTCGGCAAGACTAATACCGAGGTGATAAACGTGAAAAATAAAGTAAGACAGTTATTCAGGGACAAACTTGTTCTGGTAATGACAGTGCTTGGTCTGCTGACAATCGTAGCCGCAGCAGGAACCGTAAAAATTCGAAAAGATAATGCGCAGGATGGAAGAAATCCGTATCTGGATGTGCCGCAGACGGAGGGAATCCTGGCGGAAGAGATGCCGCAGAACCGTTTAGAAGAAAACGACGGACAGGCGGAAACACGCGCACAGGTGGCAGGAAGTTCGGATGCCTCGTATTCGGTCAATAACCGGGATGAAGCCGATCAGAAGCCGACGGAGGAGGAAAAAGAGAGCAGTCTGGGAGCCGGAGCAGCTGCCGCACGCGCACTTTCCTACAATGGAACCGATCGCTTAAGCTGGCCGGTCCAGGGCAATGTAATTCTCGATTACAGCATGGATTCGACCATCTATTTTCCGACGCTCGATCAATACAAATGCAATCCGGCGCTCATTATCCAGGGCGATGTGAGTGAGCCGGTCGCCGCACCCGCCGAGGCGCAGGTAACCGAAGTCGGTTCTAATGAGGAGATCGGCAATTATGTTGTGCTGGATCTGGGAAGCGGCTACACGGCGGTCTGTGGACAGCTCAAAGATGTTCAGGTGGCGCAGAAGCAGTATGTGGCAAAAGATACGATACTCGGATATGTGGCAGAGCCGACCAAATACTATTCGATTGAGGGAAATAACGTATATTTCGAGCTGATGCACGACGGAGAACCGGTGGATGCGCTGGACTATCTGGAATGACAGGCTGAAATGCTGTTTATGATACGCCTTGCAGTCTGGTTCTGGCTGTGGCAGAAATTGGAAATGAAGGGATAAGTTTGTGTTTTGTGACAGGTGGTTTTGAAACAGAAAGCTGCTGTATGAAAACATGAAGACAGGGAATTTTGTTGATTTGAAGCAAGGCGGGCAGCTAATTTGCTCTGCCTTGTTTTTCTGCCAATATTTGATATACTATAGGTAAAGTACGAATATTTTCAAAGATCAAAGGCTGTCAATGTAGGTTATAAATAAAAGTTACTATAAATTGAACGATTTAATAAGGAGGACAAAGATGGAACAGGAATTGTTGAAGAATAATTTTGAACGTCACGGATTTAAAACGAGTTTCTTTGATACAAAGGAGGCTGCGTTGGACTATCTGAAAGATCAGATTTCCGGGAAAAAAGTTGCGATAGGCGGAAGCGTGACGGCACAGGAGATGGGACTTTATGAAGCACTTTCCGAGAAAAATGAGGTGATCTGGCACTGGAAAAAGGCAGGGCGCGAGACGCTTATGGAAGCGAGAAGTGCCGAGGTGTACATAACCAGCGCCAATGGTGTTTCCAAAACCGGAGAACTGGTCAATATCGATGGAACCGGAAACCGCGTGTCGCAGACCTTATTCGGACCGGAAAAAGTATATTTTGTCATTGGAAACAATAAAGTCTGTCCGGATTTGACATCTGCGATGGAACGTGCAAAACAGATCGCAGCACCGAAGAACGCAGCCCGTCTGCAGGTCCAGACCCCGTGTGCGAAAACGGGCGTTTGCGTAGACTGCAACAGCCCGGCACGGATTTGCCATTCGATCGTGATCCTGGAGCGTCCGAGCAATGGGATGGAAGTAGAGGTTGTGTTTGTGGATGAGGAGATGGGTTATTAGGAGCGGAATATAGTTACTGGTCACGGGTATGAACAGTACCGATTATAGAAAAATTTGATGGAAAAATAAGGATTTCTTTATATCTTTTTTGGACGGATTTGGTATAATCAAGAAGAACGAAGGCAGATTTGAACGAAAATATACAAAATCTACAGATACGTATGGGGGACGTATGGGGAAAGATGAAAGGAGAACAGGCAAACCATGAATATATTATTTTTTCTGACACCGAAAAGTGAAGTCATTTATGTGAATGAGGAGGACACGGTTGGGCAGGCAATGGATACGATGGAAAAGTACAAGTATTCTGCGGTGCCGATCATCACGAAGGCAGGGCGTTACGCAGGAACATTAACCGAGGGCGACCTGCTGTGGGGACTCAAAAATAAGACAGATCTGGTGCAGAAAGGACTGGAAAAAGTGCGGATCACTGAGATTCCACGCCGTTCCGATAATCAGCCGGTACTTGTCAATGCGGATATGGAAGATCTTCTGGGAAAGATCATGAACCAGAATTTCGTGCCGGTGCTGGATGATCAGAAAAATTTTATCGGTATTATTACCAGAAAAGATGTTATCAGTTACCTTTGTAAAAAATAGTACATAATGATCGCTCTGTTTTTCAGCGGCGATTGCATTTATATATTTCCTGCATAAGATAAAGTATAATTGCTTTTGTAGGAGAATGAAATATGAATGGTTATCAGGATAACTCCAGCCGGAAAAATGCCTGCCGTTCGGGAATGCCTCTTATGTCATGCCCGGTGGCAGGCATTTCTGGCAATCGCTGCATAAATACCGCACCGCCAACCTGTCCGCCGGAAATACCTGGTGCTGGTTCGGTGCATCCTGTTTCGGAAAATGGGGCATTTTGCCCGCAGGGGCCAGAAATCCGACCTGCCCGCCCGTATCCGCAGACAGGAGGAAACAGGCCGCCGCAGACATTTCTGGGAGGCGGAAATTATCCGGTCGGCATGGGATATGTACCGATTCAGTCCTGGCAGCAGCCGTATGCGCTGGAAACCGCATTCAGGCGGGGAACTATTTTTCCGGATCTGGATCTGCCGTTTATGATGGGAGGTGCCTGCTGATGAATGAGACTGCCAGAAAATTGATGAAACGGATTAATGATGCCAGCTTTGCAATGGATGATGTGATTCTCTATCTGGACACCCACCCGGATGACAGGAATGCGCTGAATTATTACCGGTATGTGGTGGCACTTCGGAAAGAAGCTGTTAAAGCGTATGAGCATCGTTTGGACCGCTCACGATCGAGGATGCGGACGATGCATGCACATGGTCCTGGCTTACAGAGCGCTGGCCGTGGGAAGGGGAGGTGTAGCGTATGTGGAGATATGAAAAAAGATTACAATATCCAGTCAATATCAAGACGCCGAATCCGAAGATCGCGCAATATATAATGAGCCAGTATGGTGGTCCTGACGGCGAAATCGGAGCCTCTATGCGCTACCTGTCCCAGCGGTATACGATGCCTTATAAGATGCAGAAAGGACTTCTGACCGACATCGGAACCGAGGAACTCGCCCATATGGAGATGATTGCCGCCATTGTCCAGCAGCTCACGCGCAACCTTACTCCGGCACAGATCGAGTCATCCGGGTTCGGACCATACTATATCGACCACACCACGGCAATCTGGCCGCAGGCAGCAGGCGGAATCCCGTTCAATGCGTGCGAGTTCCAGTCGAAGGGCGATGCGATCACGGATTTATATGAGGATATGGCAGCAGAGCAGAAAGCCCGCACAACTTACGACAATATTCTCCGCGTGGTCAAAGATCCGGAAGTATGCGATCCGATCCGTTTTCTGCGCGAGCGCGAGATTGTACATTTTCAGCGGTTTGGTGAAGCTTTAAGAAATGTACAGGATCACCTGAGCAGTCGTAATTTCTATACGTTTAACCCAGAGTTTGATAAAGTGAAAGCGAAGGGATAAAACAAAAACCTCCGTAAACAATGTCAAATTCATTCTTTACGGAGGTTTTCAAACCAGCACCGAGTACGGATAAATCCTTACTGGATGTAAGGGGATTACCCATAAGTATATTGTAGTAGTGATGAGTTAGGTGTGCCAAATTTTTTATCAAGATACAGAACTAGTGTTTGCTAAATGCGGAGGCATATGGTATAATATAAACATGGAAAAAGATATATTTACTAGAGAAATACACTTTCATATGGTAGAGGATATGTGTATTCTTTGCAATATCATCTTGTCTTGTGCACGAAATATCGAAAACAGGTTCTGAAAAATGGGATAGACGCAGAATGTAAAAAAATGTTGTATGGACTTGCGGAGGAATACAAATTTAAGATTCTGGCGATGGAGGTTATGCCAGATTATATTCATTTACTTCTGGATTGCAAACCACAATTTTTTATATCAGACATGATAAAGATTATGAAGGGGAATCTGGCACGTCAGTTGTTTCTTTCACATCCGGAATTAAAACAGGAGCTATGGGGAGGACATTTGTGGAATCCATCCTATTGTGCAGTCACCGTAAGTGACCGAAGCAGGGATCAGGTAGTGGCATACATTGAGGGACAAAAAGAGAAGGAAAAAAGAAAGTAGGAAACTTTATGCAGATTGTATCCAGCTATGGAGTAGAAATTAAAAAGAAGAATATACCGCTCCGCGCTACGCTGGATATTTTTCGGAAGGCAGTTTCCTATCTGATTCCGGTGTATGCAGAGACCTGGGAAGAACTTTCCGAAATCAGAAATCCACAAAAACGCTTTAATGAAGCGGAACATCTGGTACATGAGACAAAAAAGAATCATGCCAGATTTCTGTTTGACCGTCATTTCCCTAAGATGCCATCTTATCTGAGGAGAGCGGCGATTCAACACGCACTTGGAGCGGTGTCCTCCTATCAGACACGCCTTAGTTTGTGGAAAAAGGGAGAACTGAAGGGAAAACCGAAGCTGGTCTGTGAGAATCATGCGATGCCGGTATTCTATCGGGATGTCATGTATAAGGAAGCAGAACCGGGAGAAGATGTGGCACATTTAAAGCTGTTTGATGGGCGTGAGTGGAAGTGGTTTCAGGTAAAATTACTTTATACCGATATGGAATATCTTCGAAAAAAATGGAGTGGTAAAAAGGCATCTGCCCCAATTTTGGAAAAGAAACATCATAAATATTTCCTTCGGTTTTCATACACAGAGGAAGTAAGCTTATCAAAAACAGATGTAAAAGAGCAGGTGATATGCAGCGTTGATTTAGGGATCAATACGGATGCGGTCTGCAGCATCATGCGTGCAGATGGCACTATCCTGGGACGTAAATTTATAAATTTCTCCAGTGATAAAGACCATTTGTATCATGTGCTTGGCAGAATCCGCCGTTTTCAGAGGGAACATTCCTCCAGACAGGTCCAAAGCCGATGGGATTATGCAAAAAGGCTGAATATGGAGCTGTCCCGCAAAATAGCT
>NZ_QUGD01000034.1:0-23865 GCF_003478795.1 Clostridium sp. AF21-20LB
ACGCGCAAAAATCCATTAAAAATTGCCTGCGGCAATGGGATTTTTGCCTGCTGGCCCATGTTTTCGTACGGTCAGCGCAGTAAATGCGCAGACCTACTGAACAGTTACGGAATATCTATACTTAATAGAAGGGCGTCCACCGGTCTGGTAATCGATCATGCTGACCAGTTCGTTGGTTTCGACTAAGTAATTTAAGTACCGCCGGACTGTAATACGGGACAAATGAACCTGTTCCGAAATCTGTTCGCTGGACCAGACCTCCTCCGGATGTTCGGAGAGGAAGAGGCGGATCAGTCCAAGGGTGCGTTCATTTAGGCCCTTTGTCAGCGGAGCGCTCTGGGAGGAGACATCCGGGACGGAGAAGAGGCGGTCGATCTCCGCCTGTCCCAGATCAGAAGCGGACGCCGATGTTTTCAATTCCTCCTGACGTTTCGCAAATCGTTCCAGGGCAGCTTTGAAACGGTCATATTCAAATGGTTTGACGAGATAATCGGTGACGCCGCGGGAAATAAGCCGGCGGACGGTCTCTGCGTCGTTGGCAGAGGTTACCATGATGATCGCAGGGGTCATGCCAGCCGCGTGGAGCTGGTCGATAAATTCGTCGCCGTTCATCTGAGGCGTGTAGTAGTCGAGAATAATCAGGTCAACCGTGCAGTTCTGCAGATACTGCAGGGCAAGGATGCCGTTTTTGAAAGTTGCCTCCACGTGAAAAGAGGAGGTCAGCTCGACGTACTGTTTATTGATGGATGCAACCATCGGATCATCTTCTATAATAATGACTTTATACATTAGATTCTGTCTCCTTTCGGGTAAATGTCAGGGTGAAGCAGGTGCCCTCGCCAGGCTCTGTGTCGATATCGATGGTTCCACCGTACTCCTCCATCAGCTCATGAACCAGGAAAAGCCCGGTTCCGCGGTTCTCGCCCTTGGAGGAAACACCTTTTTCAAAAATATGATCGAGCAGCTCCGGTTGTATGCCGCGCCCGGTGTCCTCGCAGGTGATGATGTTGACGTCTGGGCGGCAGTAGATGCCGATGTGGATCTCGCGCGGACTTTCAGATGCGTTAATGACATCCGGACTGGCGGTGTGATCGTGGCTTAGCTCTTCAATGGCATTTTCCATCAGATTGCCGAGAATGGTGACAAATCCTTCCACCGGGATCAGCAGATCATGGTCGCGGCAGGTGCTGTCGGCGCTGACCTGCAGGCGGATGCCAAGCTCGGCGGCGTGCATCATTTTCCCGATCACAAGCGCACAGATTTTCGGAACGCGGATGCAGTTGGCTGTCTCACGGACGGACTGGCTGGAGACAAGGCTGCTGTTGGTGATAAAATTCATCGCCTGCTGAATCTCCCCGGTCTGTAGGTAGCCGAGAATGATGTGCAGCTTATTTAAAAATTCATGGTTGAACGCGCGCAGCGTGTCCAACATATTGTGGGCGCCGGAAAGCTCGTCGGAGAGACGCAGGAGGTCGGTGCGGTCAAATAAAACGACCAGGACACCCCGGCGCGCCTGTTTGCCGCGTCCATGGATCGGCACCTCCTTGACGATGAGCTGGCGTCCGGCGAAGCTGATGCTCTCGTGCGTTACACTTTCGCCGGTTTTTATGACCTGATCGAAAGCGGTCTGTGGAAACAATTCCTGAATCGTTAAGTGGGTGAGCGGAGGTTCGTTTGCAGGACGACCGAGTATCGTGGAAACTTTCTGGTTGGCAAAGAGAATTCTGCCGTCCAGATCGGTTGCGGCAAGTCCCTCGTCGATCATATTCATTACCTCATCCTGGCGGGTATAAATATTGACGAGTTCTTCCGGGTCATATCCCAACAGGGAGTCGCGCAGCAGGGAGAACATTGTGTGCGTCAGGGAAATGCTGACGATCATCATGATCAGGAATATAATTATATAAAAGAACAGCAGACTGCGGTGCTGGGCTGACAGAGTAGCGGTGAACAGGGAAACCATCACAAAACCGACGATCTCTCCGTCGCTGTTTTTTACTGCGTGAAAGGCGCGCCGCTGCATGCCGTGCGTGCCGTAGCCGGTTGTGATATATGGATCACTTCCTGCCAGAATAGCGTCCTCGTCACCTGCCACGTAGGAATCGCCGGTTTTCAGACGGTTCGTGTGGTAAAAGCGCAGTCCGTTTTTATCACTGATGACGATGACATTGATATCTGGTATATTCGAAGAAAGAGAATCCAGGTCGCGGGTCACGGTGGAATCAGGATAGCCGTTTTCCAGCATGGCGGCGACATCCGGAATTGCAGCAATATAAGAAGCAGTACCGCTGATCAGCTTGTCCATATCCTTTCGCTGCCTGGAAATATCAAAAAACAGAGTAAAACCGAGTGAGATGAGCACCAGGGTAGCGGAAAGGAGCAGAAAGGATCGGTACAGATTCTGTTCCAGCGCTGATTTTCCTTCCTTTATCTTCATATATAAAACCTCCGGAATTTATTTGATGTAGGAAATGAGTTGATCCGGTCTGCAAAATGTGTAAACCAAAACGATGATTAAAGTTATTATAGTAAAAAAAGAAACGATCTGCAAGAAAGTGTGGAGGTTTACAAGGCGCTGGATGGCGAATTGCAAAGTGGCCGGGTTATTGTTCACGGGTAGGCACTTTTGGAACCGAAAGTGCCGTAAGAAAACGTGGTGGCAGCAGGAATTTGCCGTATTCAAATGCGAAGCCACGGAAAAAGGTTGAAAAACAAGAAGAGATCGATTAAAATGAAAATAGTTCGAATTAGAGCATTTGGTTAAAAAATTATGCAAAATTAAGGCTGTCAGCACAAAATTCCATTTAAGGTATGACAATCCGTCGAAGTTGTGCGCAGCAAGAGAGAAAATACTGAATATTTGCTGCAAAATTTACAAAAAACCACTTGCTATTTTAGGAAAAGTTGGGTACAATACAAACAGGGTTGATTAATATTTAACAATCATGAAGATGAATTTCTAGGAGGAATGAGATCATGGCAGTAAAAGTTGCAATTAATGGTTTTGGTCGTATTGGTCGTCTGGCTTTCAGACAGATGTTTGGCGCTGAGGGTTACGAAGTCGTAGCTATCAACGATCTGACAAATCCGAAAATGTTAGCTCACCTGTTAAAGTATGATTCTGCTCAGGGCAGATACGATGGACATACGGTAGAGGCTGGCGAAGATTATATTGTAGTAGATGGCAAGAAGATTACTATCTACGCAAAGGCAAACGCTGCTGAACTTCCGTGGGGCGAGATTGGTGTAGACGTAGTTCTGGAGTGTACCGGATTCTATACATCCAAGGCAAAAGCACAGGCTCATATCGATGCAGGTGCTAAGAAAGTCGTTATCTCCGCACCGGCAGGCAATGACCTTCCGACTATCGTATACAATGTAAACCACAAGACACTGAAACCGGAAGATAAGATTATCTCCGCAGCATCCTGTACAACTAACTGCCTGGCTCCGATGGCTAAGGCATTAAACGACTATGCTCCGATTCAGTCCGGTATCATGTCCACCATCCACGCTTACACAGGCGATCAGATGATTCTGGACGGACCGCACAGAAAAGGCGATTTAAGAAGAGCAAGAGCAGGCGCTGTCAACATCGTTCCGAACTCCACCGGTGCTGCAAAAGCGATCGGTCT
The DNA here is from genome assembly GCF_003478795.1 of Clostridium sp. AF21-20LB. Taxonomy (NCBI): domain Bacteria; kingdom Bacillati; phylum Bacillota; class Clostridia; order Eubacteriales; family Clostridiaceae; genus Clostridium; species Clostridium sp. AF21-20LB. Next base: position 3,636 of record NZ_QUGD01000034.1, read on the forward strand.
GGTTATTCCGGAATTAAACGGCAAGCTCATCGGTTCCGCACAGCGTGTTCCGGTTCCGACTGGTTCCACTACTATTCTGACAGCCGTTGTTAAGAAAGCTGACGTTACCAAGGAAGCTATCAACGAGGCTATGAAGGCAGCTCAGACTGAGTCCTTTGGCTACAACGAGGATGAGATCGTTTCTTCCGATATCGTAGGTATCCGCTATGGTTCCCTGTTTGATTCTACACAGACTATGGTATCTCCGATCGGTGATGACTTATATCAGGTACAGGTTGTTTCCTGGTATGACAACGAGAACTCCTACACAAGCCAGATGGTTCGTACAATCAAATACTTCGCAGAGCTGGCATAATTTTATCGATTCGATAGAAAATCATAAGGATTCAAGATGGGTCCGGTCCTCGGTCGGGACCGGATCCATTTTTCTTTATTTCATAGGAAATAGCGTCCTATGAAACAAAAAACGCTCCGCGAGGATGCGCACTCGCGCGAAGCAGAAACATGTCGCAAGCGACCGCGCTCGGCGCGAGAATGTGCCAAGGCACATTCTTTTTCAAATGTAAAGGAGACAGGATATGCTGAATAAAAAATCCGTGGATGATATCAATGTAAAGGGCAAACGCGTTCTGGTACGCTGTGATTTCAACGTACCGTTAAAAGAAGGAAAGATCACCGATGAAAACCGTCTGGTGGCAGCGCTTCCGACGATCAAAAAACTGATTGCGGACGGTGGAAAGGTAATTCTCTGCTCTCACCTCGGCAAACCGAAGGGAGAGCCGAAGCCGGAGCTGTCTCTGGCACCGGTAGCCGTTCGTCTGTCTGAACTTCTGGGACAGGAAGTGAAATTTGCAGCCGATCCGGAAGTGGTTGGACCGAACGCAAAGGCAGCCGTTGAGGCGATGAAGGATGGCGAGGTTGTTCTGCTTGAGAACACCCGTTACCGTGCCGAGGAAACCAAGAACGGTGAGGCGTTCAGCAAGGATCTGGCATCCCTGTGTGATGTCTATGTGGACGATGCATTTGGTACTGCACACCGCGCACATTGCTCAAACGTAGGCGTGACCCAGTATGTGGACACCGCAGTAGTTGGTTACCTGATGCAGAAAGAGATCGATTTCCTTGGAAATGCAGTAGATAACCCGGTCCGCCCGTTCGTTGCCATTTTAGGCGGCGCGAAGGTAGCCGATAAATTAAACGTTATCTCCAACCTGCTGGAGAAGTGCGACACGCTGATCATCGGCGGCGGCATGGCATTTACCTTCTTAAAAGCACAGGGCAAGGAGATTGGTAAATCCTTAGTCGATGATACAAAGTTAGATTATTGCCGTGAGATGGTAGAGAAGGCAGCGAAGCTTGGCAAGAAACTGCTTCTTCCGGTTGATGCAGCTGTAGCAGCATCCTTCCCGGATCCGATCGATGCACCGATCGAGGTACAGAATGTATCGGTTGACGCTATCCCGGCTGACACGATGGGACTTGACATAGGACCGGAAACTGCAAAGCTGTATGCAGACACCGTAAAATCTGCTAAGACAGTTGTATGGAACGGACCGATGGGTGTATTTGAGAACCCGACTCTTGCACAGGGTACAATCGCAGTTGCAAAAGCACTGGCAGACACCGAAGCGACCACGATCATCGGTGGCGGCGATTCTGCAGCAGCGGTCAACCAGCTTGGATTTGGCGACAAGATGACCCATATTTCTACCGGCGGCGGCGCTTCCCTGGAATTCTTAGAGGGAAAGGAGCTTCCGGGCGTAGCGGCAGCGAATGATAAATAAATAAACAAACAGAAAAGAGGAATAGAATAGTCATGGCTAGAAGAAAGATCGTAGCAGGCAACTGGAAAATGAACATGACGCCGTCGGAGGCAGTAGCTCTGGTAGAACTTCTGAAGCCGCTCGTTGTTTCGGAAGATGTAGACGTTGTATTCTGCGTACCGGCGATTGATATTATCCCGGTTGTAAAAGCGTGCGAGGGAACCAACATCGCAGTTGGCGCTGAAAATATGTATTTCGAGGAGAAAGGTGCTTACACCGGCGAGATTTCCCCGAATATGCTGACCGATGCAGGCGTTAAATACGTGATTATCGGACATTCCGAGCGCAGAGAATACTTTGCAGAGACCGATGAGACGGTCAATAAGAAGGCACTGAAAGCATTTGAGCACGGTCTGACCCCGATCATTTGCTGCGGCGAGACTCTGACCCAGAGAGAGCAGGGCATCACGCTTGACTGGATCCGCCAGCAGATCAAGATCGCATTCCAGAATGTGACCGCAGAGCAGGCAAAGACAGCTGTGATCGCATACGAGCCAATCTGGGCGATCGGTACCGGCAAGGTAGCGACCACCGAGCAGGCTGAGGAAGTGTGCGGCGCGATCCGTGCGTGCATCAAGGAAGTGTACGATGAGGCGACCGCAGAGGCGATTCGCATTCAGTATGGCGGTTCCGTATCCGCAGCATCGGCTCCGGAGCTGTTTGCACAGCCGGATATCGATGGCGGTCTGGTAGGCGGCGCATCCTTAAAGGCAGATTTTGGAAAGATTGTAAATTATAAATAAGAGATGAGCAAAAGGGGGCTGTCGCACGTGTGAGGCGTGGCAGTCCCCTTTTTGCCAGTAAAAAAGAAGGTGAAGGTTTTGAACTGAAACAATCAAAATTGTTGGTTCATCCGGTTGTTTCAGAAAAAACGGTTCATTTTATGGAAGGAAAGGAAGAAGAAAGAGATGAAAAAAAAGCCAACCGTATTAATGATTCTCGATGGATATGGCATGAGAGATACCTGTGAGCACAATGCCGTGTGTGAGGCGAAGACACCGATCATGGATCAGCTGATGAGCCAGTGCCCGTTTGTGCGCGGCAATGCCAGCGGTCTGGCGGTCGGTCTGCCGGACGGACAGATGGGTAACTCGGAGGTTGGACATTTAAATATGGGTGCCGGACGTATCGTATACCAGGAGCTGACCCGTATCACGAAATCAATCGAGGATGGCGATTTCTTTGAAAATCCGGAATTTCTGGCAGCCGCAGACACCTGCAAGAAGAATAATTCCGCCCTGCATCTGTTCGGACTGGTATCAGACGGCGGCGTTCACAGCCATCTGACTCATTTATTCGGACTTCTGGAGTTTGCAAAACGTCAGGGACTTAAAAAAGTGTATGTGCACTGCTTCCTGGACGGACGTGATACACCGCCGACCTCCGGCAAGGAGTTCGTAGCAGAATTAGAGAAGAAGATGCAGCAGCTTGGCGTCGGCGAGGTGGCTTCCGTGATGGGACGCTACTATGCGATGGACCGTGATAAAAACTGGGATCGTGTCCAGAAAGCTTACGATGTGCTGACAAAGGCAGAGGGCGAGAAAGCAGAAAGTGCGTGTGCAGGCATTCAGGCATCCTATGATAAAGAGGTAAACGATGAGTTCGTCGTACCGTTCTATGTAGAGAAGGACGGAAAGCCGGTTGCCACGATTCAGGATGGCGATTCCGTCATTTTCTTCAACTTCCGTCCGGACCGTGCAAGAGAGATCACCCGCGCATTCTGCGATGAGGGATTTACCGGATTTGCGAGAGAGAAGAAGCTTGACCTGACGTTTGTATGCTTTACCGATTACGATGAGACAATCGGGAACAAGCTGATTGCGTTCAAGAAGGAAGAGATTAAGAACACATTTGGAGAGTTCCTGGCGGCGCACCATATGACGCAGGCACGTATCGCCGAGACCGAGAAATATGCACACGTAACATTTTTCTTCAACGGCGGCGTGGAAGAGCCGAACGAGGGCGAGGACCGCATTCTGGTTCCGTCTCCGAAGGAGGTTCCGACCTACGACCTGAAACCGGAGATGAGCGCACCGATCGTGTGCGATAAGCTGGTGGAGGCGATCGAGTCCGGCAAATATGATGTCATCATCATCAATTTTGCAAACCCGGATATGGTAGGTCACACGGGCGTGGAGTCGGCTGCGATCAAGGCGATTGAGACCGTCGATGCCTGCGTAGGACGTGCAGTTGAAGCCATCAAGCAGCCGGAGGCGTTCTCTTTATCTGCGCCGATCACGGTAATGCAGAGGTGATGGTCGATGAGGCAACCGGCGAGCCGTGGACCGCTCATACGACCAATCAGGTACCGTTTGTCCTGGTCGGCGCTGACCCGGCGTACAAGCTGCGCGAGGCGGACGTCTCTGCGATATTGTGCCGACGCTGATTGAACTGATGGGACTTGAGAAGCCGAAGGAGATGACGGGAGAGTCGCTGTTGGTGAAATAGGGAGAATTTTCGAATATATTAGGAAAGTATAAATATAACCGTCAATAAGAATCGGGAAAACTGCCATAAAGCAAGAAAAGATCATGAACAGAGAAATGGTCGGGGCTTGTTTTGTGGCAGTTTTTTGTTCACAGGTAGGAATTTTCTGAACTGAAAATCCCGTGAAAATCCCGTTACTTCTCTCTTCCATTTCATAAGAAAATAGGATAAAATAAAACCATCTATGTGAACCGCTCGGAGGCTGTTCCAGGGCAGACATTTTTAGAAAAGAAAGTGTTATGCGGAAAGGAAAATAGGATGGCAGCAGATTCACAGGGAAAACAGGAGGAAACAAGCATGAAGGTAGCGGTTGTTACAGACAGCAACAGCGGAATTACACAGGCACAGGCGAAAGAGATGGGCGTATATGTCCTGCCGATGCCGTTTATGATTGATGGAACCGAGTATCTGGAAGATATAAATTTGACACAGAAGGAATTTTACGAGCATCTGAGCGGGGATCACGATGTGAGCACATCCCAGCCGTCCCCGGAGACGATCTTAAATCTCTGGGAAAAACTTTTGGAGGAATACGATGCAGTTGTGCACATTCCGATGTCCAGCGGGCTTTCGAGCTCCTGCCAGACGGCAAAGATGCTGGCAGAGGATTTCGACGGAAAAGTACAGGTGGCGGATAATCACAGGATTTCCGTGACCCAGCGCCGTTCGGTGCAGGATGCGCTTGACATGGCGGCAGCCGGCATGGACGCGGAGGCGATTTGCAAAAAGCTGGAAGAGACAGGTTTGGATTCAACTATTTATATCACGGTTGACACATTAAAATATCTGAAAAAGGGCGGTAGAATCACACCAGCGGCAGCAGCGCTCGGAACACTTCTCCGTTTAAAACCGGTTCTGACGATACAGGGCGAGAAGCTGGACGCATTTGCGAAGGCGCGGACGATGAAACAGGCGCGTTCCATGATGATCACGGCGATCACCCGCGATCTGGAAAATCGGTTTGATGATATGACGGGAGAAAAAACGTATATTGATGTAGCGCATACCGACAATGATGAGATGGCGCAGGAGCTGGCAGCCGAGCTTCGGGAACTTTTCCCGGAGACGGAAGTCCGTGTAGAGCCGCTGTCCTTAAGTGTAGCCTGCCATATCGGACCGGGAGCGCTGGCGATTGCGGCAACGAAGAAGCTTGAAATCGGATCGTTGTTGTGAGAAACGCAGTTACGGAGCAGCATTTCGGGGTTAAAGTTCACAGCCAATGTCAGGAAGTTAAGCAACGCAAAGAGCGTGTGAACTGTAATCGTTCAGGACAGGAACATGAGAAGAATAGCAGAACATAAAAGAAAGATATGGAAAGCGATGGAGCACACGATTGGGATGCGAATCCCGCTGTTCCTCGCCTTTCTGATCCTGACGCTGGTTCCGCTTCTGGTACAGGTTCGTTTTACATCGGGGTATTTTTACCAGAGCCACGTGGAAGAACGGATGGCGGAAGCGCAGAACCGGTGTCTGATTTTAGCAAACAAGATACGCAGCAGTGATTATATCAATGTACTGCTGTCGGGAAATCCAAATCCGGCGCTGGATGCGGAACTTAGTACAACGGCGGATCTGATGAACGGAAGAATCGTGCTGGTGGACGACAGCTTTAAAATTTTGAAAGACACATTTGGTCTTTCCAGAGGGAAAACGCTGGTTGTATCGGATGTGTTAAAGGCATTTGACGGGGAAACTTCCAGCTATCTGAACCAGAAGAAAAAGTATTTCTATGTAGCGCAGCCGATTCAGGCAAAAAGCATGGATGCAGCGCCGATCGATTCGGATGTGGCAGCCGGAAATGGGAAAAATACGGCAGGCGTGCAGGGAGTCCTTCTTCTGATGGCGTCCACGGAAAATTCGGTGCTTTTGCAGGAGAAAATTGTGCAGAAGACGGGATTTTTGCAGCTCGTTATGTTCTGTTTTATTCTGATCGCAGATTTATTGGCGGCGGCTTGCCTGCTGAAACCATTCCGCCGCCTGCAGCAGCAGCTCGATATGGTGGCAGAGGGAAATCTGGATCAGGATATTGATGTAAAAACATATCGGGAGACGCGGGACATTTCGGAGGCAGTCATGCAGACCATCCGGAAGCTGAAAAACCTGGATCAGTCGCGTCAGGAGTTTGTTTCCAACGTGTCGCATGAGCTGAAAACACCGCTGACTTCGATAAGGGTGCTGGCGGATTCTCTGATGGGGATGGAGAACGCCCCGGCGGAGTTATATCAGGAGTTTATGCAGGATATTTCGGCGGAGATTGACCGCGAGGGCAAGATTATCGATGATCTGCTGACGTTAGTCAAAATGGATAAATCATCGCCGGATCTGAATATTGCCCAGACTTCGATCAATGGTCTTCTGGAACAGATTTTAAAACGTCTGACCCCGATCGCGAAGCGGCGGAACATTGAGATCACGTATGAGAGCAAGCGGGAAGTATCGGCGGATGTGGACGAGGTAAAATTGAGCCTGGCACTTTCGAACCTGGTGGAAAATGCGATCAAGTATAACCGCGAAGAGGGAAAAGTCTGGGTGACGCTGGATGCTGACCACAAGTTCTTTTATGTGAAGGTAGAGGATAATGGCGTGGGAATCCCGAAAGAATTCCAGGAGCGCGTATTTGAGCGTTTTTACCGTGTAGATAAGGCGCGCTCACGCGAGACAGGCGGTACCGGGCTGGGGCTTGCGATCACGAAGAATATTATTCTTCTTCATCAGGCGCGATCCGCCTGAAGAGTGAAGAAGGCAAGGGAGCAACCTTTACGGTGCGGATTCCGTTGAATTATATTCCGTAGACAGCGTGGTTCTGGGCGGTTTAGAGGTTCGAGATGGTTGCTGGTGCTGTAGTGTTCGAATATTTCGGTGTTTGAATGCTGTCGTGTTCGAATGTTTCAGTGTTTGAATGTTGCGGTATTTGAGTGTTGCAGTGTTCGAATGTGAGGTCAGGGAAATGTCTATTGTGAGATAGATTGCAAAATAACAACAGGAAATAATAAATGGAGAAAATAAGAAAAAAAAGCTCTGGAAAACGGGCAGGAAGCGTAAGTTCGTGGCTGATCCTTTGCCTGGCATGTCTGCTTCTTCTGAGCGGATGCCGAAAAAAAGAAGAGGTGCATCCGACGGCGGGTGAGGACGGCGTCTATCAGATTTATTATCTCAATTCGACGCGCACGGGGCTGGCGAGTGTTTCCTATCAGACGGAGACGGCGGACGCTGAGATCCTGATCGGGGAGCTGGCGGGGCAGATCCTTGCGGCACCGGAAAACCCGGAGTATCAGGCAGTTTTAAGCGATAAGGTTGAATTCCTGGATATTAACCGGGACAATAACGTGCTGACGTTGAATTTTAATCAGGAATATATGAATACGAAAGCGTCGCGGGAGATTCTGTGCCGGGCGGCGCTGGCAAAGACCTTTACACAGGTTAAGGGAGTCGATTATATCAGCATTAATTGCGAGGGACAGCCGCTCCTGGACACACATGGAAACCCGGTGGGCGCGATCGCAGGAAGTGATTTTGTAGACAGTATTTCGGATGTCAATTCGTATGAAAAAGTAGAGCTGACCCTGTATTTTGCCAATGAAGAAAAAGATGGTCTGGTGGCAGAAAAACGGGAAGTATTTCACAGTATGAACACGTCGCTGGAACGCCTGGTAGTGGAACAGCTGCTGGCAGGTTCCCAGAATGGCGGGCTTTCAGTGATGCCGAAAAATACAAAGGTATTAAACGTATCACTGACAGATAATACCTGCTATGTCAACCTGGATAGCAGTTTTATTTCCGGGGATATCGATGTGGCGGAGTATATTCCGATTTACGCGATCGTCGATTCGCTGACAGAGCTTCAGACGGTAAATAAAGTACAGATCACGGTCAATGGCTCGGCAGATGTGACGTACCGGAATGTGATTTCGCTGGTGCAGCCTCTGGAGAGAGAGGAGAAGTATATTGTGAAGTAACTGTCAGACAGAATCTATATGCCATATTTGGAAGAGAGCAGCAATGGGATTTTGTTGATGTTTTGTAGAATACAGGAAAAGAGGAATTGAATATCAAACGACCGGTAATGTGGATGATGGTGGCTTTCGTACTTGGAGAGGTCGCAGCGTACCAGATGGGCATGACGGTGTGGTTTATAATTGCAGCAGCGCTTTTTTTGCTTGCAGTCATAAAAACAGCAGAAGGACGGGTAGATTCGGACTTTCAGACAGACGCAGAACGCGTCTGGAATTGGAAAGATCCGATGATGTGCCGTGTCTTTCTGCTGTTTTTCTGTTTCCTGGCAGGATGGGGACGGATGACGGTGGAAATGCGCCCGGATGCGCTGGAACGGATGGTAACGCAGAAGGGTGGTTCGGCAGAGGTGGCGATATCTGGAACACTGGATTCTATTTCGGAAAAAAATGGGTGGTGTACGATGATTTTGACGGGGGTGGAGGTAGAGGATGAAAGTGTAAGAAAGGTACTGATATCGTGTAAAAGCGATTTACTGGAGATGTGTGAAGAGAAAATTCTGCCACCCTGCGGAAGTCAGATTCATCTGACGGGAACTGCTGAGTTTCTGGAAGAAGCGCGCAATCCGGGGCAGTTTTCGTATCGGATGTATTATCGGGGACTAGGAATCAGAAACCGGGTGACGGCGGATCGGATTTTTATTTCAGAAGGAAAAAGTTCCCCTCTCCGAAGTCAGGCAGAATGCTTCCGGGCGTACACGACGGCTGTTTTTCAGGAAATCTGTGATCCAGAAGATGCAGGGATTTTCCAGGCAATTTTGCTGGGGGATAAATCTGGGTTATCGGAAGAACTGCGCGAACGGTTTCAGGATAATGGGATTGCACATATTCTGGCAGTCAGCGGGCTTCATGTCTCTTTGATTGGCATGAGCGTTTACAGCGCACTGCGTTTTTGGGGCATATCGTATGGATGGGCGGGACTGGGTGCTTCAGCGCTTCTTACCTTTTATGGTTTTGTAACCGGATTTGGAGCATCGGTATTCCGGGCGGTATTTATGGTAGAGGTGTCCTGTCTGGCGGCATATCTGGGGCGGAGTTACGATCTGCTGAGTGCGCTGTCGCTGTCTTTGATTTTGCAAGCGTGGCAGTCGCCGTATCTGCTCTTTTCGGCAGGATTGCAGCTTTCCTATGGCGCGGTTGCCGCGATTGGGCTGGAGACGGAGCGGCTGCGGAAAGTGGGAAAAAAGAGAAAAGAGCGGGAAGAGGAGGAACAAGAGAAAGAGAAAAAGAAAGGATATGAAACATTCATGCTCAGCTCGGCAATTCAGCTTTATACGATGCCGATTCAGCTGTATCACTATTTTACATTTCCGATATTGGGAATTTTTCTGAACCTGATCGTGATTCCGCTTCTCACGTATGCAGCCGGAAGCGGTCTGCTGGCGCTTGGAATTTACAGTATAGCGTTTGTGGGAGGAAAAATGGGGGGAATGGGCGGATGCAGCAGCATTGCGGGAGTGCTTTCGGCTTTTGGGGGTGCAGCATCAGGAATATCAGAAATACCAGAAATATTCAGAATAGCGGCAAGTGCATGTACGGGTCCGGGGCATTATATTTTTCAGTTGTATGAATGGCTTTGCATCCAGGTGGAACGCGTGCCGTTTCATTCCATCGTGGCAGGACGCCCGGAAATGTGGAAAATAGGGATGTTTTATGTGGCGCTGGGGATTCGATATGTGTGGAGTGTGGGAGAAGCAAGAGATAATTTAGAGAGAAAAGGGATTTTTCTGTTTCCAAAAGAATGGAATGCACCGGAAAAAAATAGTGTATTTATTGCTGTGGCGGTAGTCTTTTTAGTAGTTCAGCCTGTTCATGGCTTTCAGATCTGGTTTCTCGATGTAGGACAGGGCGACGGCGTCTTTCTGCGGACGCGGGATGAGGCAATTCTTTCGGACTGTGGCAGCAGCCAGGATAAAAAAATCGGGAAAAATGTGCTGGGACCATTTTTGAAAAGTCAGGGAATCCGCACGCTGGACTGGATTCTGGTCAGCCATGCGGATGCGGATCACACGAACGGGATCGAGTGGCTTTTGAAGGAGGAGGCAGATATCCGGGTGCGGAATCTGGCATTTCCGGCGGCGGGAAAAGGGCAGGAAGCATATAAAAAACTGGAAACTCTTGCGAGAAAACGGGGTGCGGAAGTCTATTATCTGCATCGGGGAGAAACGGTGCGGGCGAAAAGCCTGGCGCTTCGGTGCCTGTACCCGGAGTCGGGGGAAAAGCCAGTCGAGGAGCGAAATAGTCATTCACTGGTGTTTGATGTCACGTATGGAAAGTTTCGTATGCTTCTGACAGGAGATATTGGAGTGGAGGACGAAAGGAAGATTCTGGCGGTGGAAGAGGACAAAAAGAGGGAAAAAGTGACACTGTTAAAAGCTGCACACCATGGTTCGAACGGTTCCTCCTCAGAGGAGTTTTTGGAGTGCTTTTCCCCAGCTTTCACGGTGCTCTCGTATGGAGAGGGAAATACTTACGGGCATCCGGCACCGGAGGCGGTGGAACGTCTGGAACAGACGGGAACGGAGATCTGGAGAACGGCGGATTCAGGGGCAGTGAATGTGTGGACGGACGGGAAACGTATGTATATCAAGGGATATAAGAAACAAGATTATGGGAAGGAAAGAGATAAAAACAGATAAAAAACTAATTGTCAACTATATAAAAATAATAGGTTGACAATAGGAAAAGGCTATGTTATGCTTGCAATCAGTTCTGCATCTGTTTCGACTACCCGGGATCTGGAACGGCCGCTGCTGTTTTAGATGGTTGGAACAGGGGTTGCGGAGAGAAATTTATGTACATGTGCGAGAATAGAATGGCTTCGGATGCCTGAAATCATTCAGATAACCAAGGAGGAAAAAGGTTTGAAACACATGAAGACAAAGGATTTAGTTTTGTGCGCGATGTTTGTCGCACTGATTGCAGTGGGAGCATTTATCAAGATACCGGTTCCGGTGGTTCCATTTACATTGCAGTTTTTATTTACGATGCTGGCGGGTCTGCTTTTAGGTCCGGTCAACGGGGCGCTGGCGGTTGTGGTTTATATCGTATTAGGTTTAATTGGACTTCCGATTTTCACTCAGGGCGGCGGACCGGGATATATTTTCCAGCCGAGTTTTGGATATATCATTGGATTTGCGGTTGCGGCGTATGTGAATGGTAAGATTGCCAATGCCAAGACGCATCCGAGTTACCGGCGCCTGCTGGGAGCTAATTTTCTGGGACTTTTTATTGTCTATGCATTTGGAATGATTTATTACTACGTGATCAGCAATTTCTATCTGAATTCGCCGATCGGCGTAGGAGCGCTGTTTTTATATTGCTTTGTTCTGGCAGTTCCGGGCGATATCGTGCTCTGTATTGTGGCTGCCATCATAGGAAAACGGATGATTCCGCTGATTCAGGGAGGGAGACTTGGATAAAAGATGAGCAAGGGGATTTTTATAACAGGTACGGGAACGGATATTGGAAAAACGTATGTGACAGGATTGATTGTGAAAAAACTGCGGGAGAGCGGCGTGAATGCGGCGTATTATAAAGCGGCAATGAGCGGCAATGAGCGGCGTGCGGATGGAAGCCTGATTCCAGGAGATGCCCTGCAGGTAAAAACAATGTCGGGAATCGGGCAGCCGCTTGAGGAAATGTGTCCGTATGTGTACGAGACGGCGGTATCGCCGCATCTGGCATCCCGCCTCGAGGGCAACCCGGTCCAGATGGAACGGGTGCTGGAAGATTTTCACAAAGTCTGTGAAAAATATGAGTATGTGACGATGGAAGGAAGCGGCGGAATTCTCTGTCCACTCTGCATAGACGAGGCGGATATCCGTCTTTCAGAAGTAGTAAAAGCGTGCGGGCTTGGCTGCCTGCTGATTGCAGATGCGGGGCTTGGGACGATCAATGGCGTGGGGCTTACTGCCTATTATCTGAAACAACAGGGAATTGCCCTGAAAGGAATTATTTTCAATCATTATGAGACGGGGAATCTGCTTCATGAGGATAACCGGAAAATGTGTGAATATTACACTGGCATTCCGGTTGTTGCCTGTGTGGCGGATGGGGATACGGAGCTTTCCATGGATGTGGAGACGCTGAAAGGGCTGTATGCGTAAGACAGAAGATAAAGGAGAAGAAAAATGATCTGGTATCCATATGAACAGTTAAAAACAATGAAAGCACCTTATGAGATCGTGGATGCGAACGGGGTATATCTTTACACGAAGGATCAGAAGCTGATTGATTCGGTTTCATCCTGGTGGAGTGTGATTCATGGATATAAACATCCGGTGATCAATCAGGCAATTATTTCACAGGTAGAAAAATTTTCTCATGTGATGCTGGGCGGCCTGACGCATGAGCCGGCGCGCAGACTTTCAGAAAAACTGGCGTCCTGGCTGCCGGGCGATCTGGACTACTGCTTTTTTTCAGATTCCGGCAGCGTGGCGGTTGAGGTAGCGCTGAAAATGGCGCTGCAGTATTATATGAACCGCGGTGATGAGAAGCGAACGATGATTCTGGCACTGGAACACGCGTACCACGGCGATACCTTTAAGACGATGGAGGCAGGCGATGATGAGGACTACCATTTTGTGCTGAAAGCCTATGGTGCAAGCCCGTATGTGGTTCACATTCCGACTGAGATCCCGGCGCTGGAGAAAGCATTTGAACAGTATCATGACAAGTTGAACTGCGTGCTGGTGGAACCGCTTTTACAGGGTGCTGGCGGAATGCGGATGTACGACATTTCATTTTTGGAGAAGGCAAGAGAACTCTGTGATAAGTACGGCGTGCTGCTGGTTTTTGATGAGGTGGCAACCGGATTTGGCAGAACCGGAAACCGCTTTGTGGCAGATCGGGTGCTTCCGGATATTCTGGTTCTCGGAAAGGCATTGACCGGCGGTTACATTGGTCATGCGGCGACTGTGGCAAATAAAAAGGTATTTGATGGATTTTTCGATGATAACCCGGAACATGCGCTGATGCACGGACCGACCTTCATGGGGAATGCCCTCGCGTGCAGTGCAGCGCTTGCCTCGATCGAGCTGTTTGAAACGCAGAACTACATGGAAAAGATTCAGAAGATCGAAGCTATCACCCGTCGGGAGATGGAAGGATTTACCGATCCGAGAATCAGGGAGGTCCGCATGATGGGCGGATGTGTCTGTGTCGAGGTATATGATCCGGCAGTCCTGAAAGGGTATCAGGAATATGCGTACAAACGCGGCGTGTTCAGCCGTCCGTTCTTAAATTATCTGTACGCGATGGTTCCGTATATTATCAAGGAAGAAGAGCTGGTGCAGGTGCTTCAGTGCATGAAAGACTGGTTTGCGCGGGGATAGGTAACGAAGAAACGTAACCGTTCACAGGCAGGAATTTTCTGAACTGAAAATCCCGTTACTGGGAACACATGTGTGAACAGTGAAACATCTACATTAGAATAAAAATCTTAGAATAAAAAAAAATTAAGTATTTCTTTCTGAATGAATTTCATTTATGATAAAAGGAATGGAGTATTGTTTTAAGAAACGATACATGGATTGTGTTGCCTGCGATTGTGAATGGATAGGACAGAAGCAATCAGAATTCTAGTATAAAACTTACATTCGGGGAGAAATTAATATGAAAGAACAAATGAAGAAAATAGCGCTGCTATCGCTGTCATTGATACTGACATCGGCGTATTCTGTTTCGATCGTGCTGCCATCGCTGCTGCAGCATTTCAGTGAATATACAACCGCACAGGTGGAGATGTTGATCTCAGCACCGTCGTTTGCGATCACTGTCATGATCGTGCTGAATGCATGGCTGTCGCGTTATATGAAAGACCGTCCAATGATTGTGGGCGGTCTGCTTCTTTTATCGGTCAGCGGCATGGTACCGGTGTTTGTACAGGAATATCCGGTGATGTTCGCGTCCAGGATTTTCCTGGGGATCGGGATTGGGCTCATTAATGCGAAAGCAATCAGCATTTTCAGTGAATATTATGAAGGCAGGGAAAAAGCGGCGCTGCTCGGATACCGCGGATCGGCGGAGGTGCTGGGAAGCGCGGTTATGACGCTGGTTGCTGGAAAATTGGTGTTGATCCGGTGGAATCTGGCATTTTGGGTGTACGCGCTCGGATTTGTGATTGTACTTCTGTATCTTGTATGGGTTCCGGGGAATATGGAGATGGGACAGAGTGCAGGCTCACAGAGTGCAGGGGCAGAGAAAGAAAGTCTGGAAGCGGAGGCAGATGGAAAAAGAGAATGCTGGAAAAAAGAAGTCCTGCCCATTGCTTATGCACTGTTTGCGGGATTTGTCATCTGCATCTACTGTTCCAATTCCCTGCGTGTCCCGATGCTGATTTTGGAGAAGAAACTTGGAACGGAGTCGGAAGCCAGCATCATTCTCACGCTCATGATGCTGATGGGAATAGCTGCCGGTGTTTATTTTGGAAAACTGACGATGTGGTGGAAGGAAAAATTGCCGGGGGTTGGATGCCTGATGCTTGGAGCGGGGATGCTTCTGACCGCATATGCGGGCAATCTGCCGCTGATTGGAATTGGCATTAGTATCGTTGGATTTTTCTATACCGTTCTGGTTACCTATTCCTTCCACCAGATTTCCGAGCAGATTCCGCAGTCTTCTATCAATACAGCCACATCAATCGTGCTGGTCGGCTGCAATCTGGGAGCGGCGTGTTCGCCGTTTGTGCTGAAATGGATGGGAAGATTCAGTGAGGGCGTGAGCGTGCCGTTTGTGGGGTATGCGGGGATGATGGGAGTATTAGGAATCGTTCTGATAGTAGTCACGGGAAGAAAGAAATAATACAGTAAACCAATAATAGGAATGACGGCAAAATCTGCAACCAGAACTGTATCGTACGGAATCTTCAGTTTAGAAAATTCAGAAAATTCCTACCTGTGAACAGTTATCTGAAATCGAACGTTTGTACTGATTTGTTCTGCTTTTATGTATACATTCATGAGTGGATTTGGTATAATAGAAATACTTAATGGGATTTTTTGTGTACTAGGAAATTCCTTGGAATCCCCTATTACACAAAAAGGCACATTCTTTATTTGTGAATTATATCAAATCAGGAGAAAGCAATGGATCATTTTGAGTTGGTATCAGAATACAGCCCGACCGGCGACCAGCCGCAGGCGATTGAAAAGCTGGTGGAGGGCTTCAAGGAAGGAAATCAGTTCCAGACATTACTGGGTGTAACGGGCTCTGGCAAGACGTTTACGATGGCAAATGTGATTCAGAAGCTGAATAAGCCGACGTTAATTATTGCACATAATAAGACGCTGGCAGCCCAGCTTTATTCGGAAATGAAGGAATTTTTTCCCAATAATGCGGTGGAATACTTTGTTTCTTACTATGACTACTACCAGCCGGAGGCTTACGTCCCGTCCACGGACACATACATCGAGAAGGATTCCTCTATCAACGACGAGATCGATAAGCTGCGGCATTCAGCGACGGCGGCGCTGTCGGAGCGGCAGGATGTGATTATTGTGGCATCGGTTTCCTGTATCTATGGTCTGGGAAGCCCGATCGATTACAAAAACATGGTTATTTCCCTGCGTCCGGGCATGGAGAAGGACCGCGACGAGGTCATTCACAAGCTGATCGACATTCAGTACAGCCGGAATGACATGGATTTCAAGCGAGGTTCGTTCCGGGTGCGCGGCGATGTGCTGGAGGTATACCCGGCGTATTCGGGCGGCGATGCGTACCGGATTGAGTTTTTCGGGGATGAGGTAGACCGGATCACAGAGATTGACACGCTGACGGGCGAGATCAAGGCGCAGTTAGGACATATCGCGATCTTCCCGGCATCGCATTATGTCATTCCGAAAGAGCGGATGGAGATTGCGGCAAACAATATTTTAGAGGAAATGAAGGAGCAGGTCGCTTACTTTAAGAGTGAGGATAAGCTTCTGGAGGCACAGAGAATCGCGGAGCGGACGAATTTTGATGTGGAAATGATGCGGGAAACAGGCTTCTGTTCCGGTATCGAGAATTATTCGCGCCATCTGATTGGCTCGAAACCGGGAGAGCCGCCGTGTACACTGATGGATTATTTCCCGGATGAATTTCTGGTGATTGTGGACGAGTCGCACATCACGCTGCCGCAGGTGCGCGGTATGTACGCGGGCGACCAGTCGCGCAAGAAAACGCTGGTGGAATATGGCTTCCGCCTGCCGTCGGCGCTGGATAACCGACCGTTAAATTTTGAAGAATTTGAGAGCAAACTGGATCAGATTCTCTGCGTTTCAGCAACACCGGGCGAGTATGAGGCGGATCATGAGCTTCTGCGGGCAGAGCAGGTGATCCGTCCAACGGGACTTCTTGATCCGCCGATTGAGGTAAGACCGGTCGAGGGACAGATCGACGATCTGATTTCGGAAGTCAACCGGGAGGTGGAGCGAGGGTTTAAGGTGCTTGTTACGACGCTGACAAAGCGGATGGCAGAAGACCTGACCGACTATATGCGCGATGCGGGAATCCGCGTCAAATATCTGCATTCGGATATTGACACGTTGGAACGCGCCCAGATTATCCGGGATATGCGTCTGAATGTCTTCGATGTGCTGGTCGGCATCAACCTGCTTCGTGAGGGTCTGGATATCCCGGAGATTGCGCTGGTGGCGATTCTGGATGCGGATAAAGAGGGATTCCTGCGTTCGGAAACGTCCCTGATTCAGACGATCGGCCGTGCAGCGCGAAATTCCGAGGGGCATGTTATCATGTATGCAGATTCGATCACGGATTCGATGCGGGCGGCGATCGAGGAGACGGAGCGAAGACGCGCGATTCAGCAGGCGTACAATGAGGAACATCACATCACGCCGACGACGATCAAGAAAGCTGTCCGGGATCTGATCACGATCTCGCAGGCAGCCGAACCGGTGACGAATAAGGTAACGAAGGATCTGGAATCGATGGATCGCCAGGAATTAGAAAAACTCGTAAAGGAACTGACGAAGAAGATGAATCAGGCGGCAGCCGAGCTGAATTTCGAGGAAGCGGTCGTGCTGCGTGACCGTATGGTGGAGGTCAAGAAAATGTTGCTGGATTTGGAAAATTCGTAAATCAGAGGGTGATTGGTATGGAATATGGCGCGCTGATGGAGATGGCGGTCCGGGCGGGGGAGATCATGCTGGCGAGTGGAGCGGAGGTCTACCGTGTGGAGGACACGATTCACCGTATTTTAAAGCATTCAGGGATTGCACGGGCAGATGTGTTTGTCGTGACGACGGGGATCGTGGCGACGATTGCGGATGCATCACTTCCGCCGCTTACCTTGGTAAAACGGGTGGAAAACCGGGCAACGAATTTGAACCGCATCTATCAGGTAAACAATGTTTCAAGGGAATTTTGCAGCGGAAAATTGTCTGTCGGGGAGGCGCAGGAACGACTGGATCGGATTGCTAATACGACATTATATGGATTCTGGAAGAAATGCATTGGCTATGCGGCAACGACGGGATTTTTTGCGGTGATGTTTGGAGGCGGTCCGGGCGAATGCCTGGTGGCGGCTGTCGTGGGAGTTGTTCTTGCGTTTGTCCTGCGGGCGGCGTCCAACCTTATGCTGAATGATTTCTGTCAAAATGCACTTGGCTCGTTTGCGCTGGCGGTTGCGGCGTATCTGCTGCGCCGTGGGGCATTTCTGGGAATGAGCCTGGATGTAGTGATTATCAGCGCAATCATGCCGCTGGTGCCTGGGGTCACATTTACGGCGGCAATCCGCGATACGCTGAATGGAGATTACAGTTCGGGAGTCGCGCGGATGGCGGAGGCAGTCGTGGTGGCGCTGGCGGTTGCGTCGGGCGTCGGTCTGGCGATCGTGGCAGTCCGGCTGGCGGGAGGATCGGTATGACAGAGATGATAAGAGAATTGATGATCCAGAGCGTGGGGGCATTTCTGGCGGTTTTTGGTTTTTCCCTGCTGGTCGATATGCCGCGGAAATATCTGGTTTATGCGGGCATTACCGGAGGTGCCGGATGGCTGGCGTACCTGGTATCGATGCAGGTGGGAACCTCGCAGGTGGCGGCGGCATTTTTTTCCAGTCTGGCAGCGGCTCTGCTGAGCCAGGTATTTGCACGCGTGTTAAAAGCGCCCGTCACGATCTTTCTGGTGGCAGGAATCCTGCCGACGGTGCCGGGCGCATCGATCTACCGGAGCGTCTATTTTCTGATACAGGGACAGACAAAATGGTACAATTTTTATCTGATCCAGACGATCCAGATAGCGGGGGCGATGGCGGTTGCCATCTTTATTGTGGATTCACTGTTCCGTCTGCTCCGGAATAAAGCGTCGTAGTGGAACTGGGCGGCAGGTAGAGACAGCCCTGAATCCTGCTAAAATAATAAATATGATCTGACAGGCGGTCTTCAGCGGGCACATCCGACTGATTGATCGCCTGAACCATTTCATTGAGTTCTTCCGGCGGAAGAGAGACGCTGCTGGGAGTGAGAAGCACTTCATGGATGCTGGACGGAAGGATAATCAGATCTTCGCCCAGGCTTTCGGCAAACTCTTTTAAGACGCGGGGATAGAGCATGCAGGCAGCGCCGTTGATGCCGCGCGAATTTGTCAGAACGTAGAGAGCGACCGATGGAAGAGCTTCCGTTTCAACGATGTCCTCCATTTCGAGCTGATTGAGGGTGGATTCGATGGAGTTGATGTGGTACGGCAGCATGCGAGGTGTATTTTCTTCCGCCAGTATGCCGAGCTCTTCCAGAGAAATATCCCACAGGGCAAGATGGTCGCTGTGTACCAGGGTCGTCATCTGCCCCTCCTCATTGTCAGTGAGGATCAGATAGAAAACGATCGCCAGATCGAGATACGGAATATGCGGGACGTGGGAGAGAAGCACCTTATTTTTAGCGGCGTGGATCAATTTGTAGGCAATCCGGCCGCGTACGGCATCAAAATCACGCAGTTCCTCGCAGATATCCTCCGAAAATCCTGGATTTGTCTCATACACCATCAGGATCTGATCGGTAATAATGGAGAGCGGCATCCCTTCCTCCGCTTCATTATAGTAGGCGTTCAGATAGACAGTCGGTGATAACCGTGAGCCAGGTTTCGTAAAGCTCAGCCCGTCGAGCATTAGTCCATTATTTTTCAGAACCCGCCGCAGGGAGACGTTGGCTTTTTTGTTGAGGCGCGTCTGCACCATCGACTGGATTGTTTTCAAAAAAGTTTCATAGACCATAGAGTACCTCCTGAAATAAAATTGCAGATAGGGGATGCCCGCTTGCTCATGTAGGTTATGAATTTCAGCAAAATGAGAAACAGTTTCCCCGTGTGAATAAGTTTTAAGGAATCAAATCAAGAAGCAGTCATGAAGTTTGAGATGTGAAGAAAGATTGCTTAGTGATTAAAAAATAAATAAAAAGTTCAGAGTTTTAGCGTTTACCTTTTGAGTGCGTAAGTATGAAAATGGTCATGGAAATCATCGAAAAAACTGAACATGAGAATCGCAGGAACCAGTAAGATGTGAAAAAATTGCCTGCATATAAAGAAGCAGGTGCCAAATGCACCGATATCATGATTATACTGGAAAATGGGAAGATTGGCAAGAAAAATAACAGGGGAAAAGTGAAGTTCTGGTTGCGGATTTGTTGCTGTTCACGCATACGTTCCCAGTAACAGTTTGCATGACGCTCATAATGTGTGAACGATGGTAAATAAAGAGATAAGATGGCGCGACTGCGAGATGAAAACTAATAGCTGGCATTCATGGTGGAAATAAAACTGAAAAATAACAAGAAAATACAAAATTAGTATTGACAAAATGCGACATATGTATTAGAATAAAACCATCAAAAGAAACAAGAAATAAAACAAAAAAAGAAGGGAGCTGATTCCACCGAAAACATAAAACTGGTTCAATTTTTTAATAAAAAAATTGAA
>NZ_QUGD01000035.1:0-18767 GCF_003478795.1 Clostridium sp. AF21-20LB
CCCACAAATGGGCGGTATTTGTTACTGTTCACGCATACGTGCCCAGTAACGGAATTTGCCGTGGCTTCGCATTTAAATACGGCAAATTCCTGCTGCCACCACGTTTTCTACGGCACTTTCGGTTCCAAAAGTGCCTACCTGTGAGCAGTAACAAGGGTTTTGCGCTGTAGACAGGTACAGTGCAAAACCCTCTATTGTCTCGTCTGACTCTCTTTTGTCCGGAAAATATCTTAAATATCCCGGAACTTCATTTCCGCTACTCCTGCGGTCCCATGTACTCCGAATCACCAAAACCAAGAATCAGCATAAAAAGCGGATTCAGGAAAAATAAACCAATCGTAAATCCTATCCCGTGACCATAGGCACACGCCAGCTTATAGAGTGCCACCACATTCATGAGTGCTGTTCCCAGAAGCGCAAGCGAACCGATAACTCCCACGATTCCGCCGAAGGAATTTAAAATACCTCCGCCGACCGCCAGTCCCAGTGCCACCCAGAAATACTGCACATCCCATGTCAGCCGGTACTGTACATAGCCATTGTAAATTGGAATGATGGATTTCCATCCTTCTTCCCCGGCTTTTGTAAAAATCTTCCAGTATGCAATTACCTGCAGAATATAAAAGATAAACGCAAATAATGCATATGCCATAATAAACGCCACCAATCCCATATGCTTTCCTCCTTTCAGTTTTTACTGTCCGAAGAACGTATTCACGCCAGCCAGCAGTCCGTTCGCCAGCGTCTCAAGCGTCGCACCCGAATGATCGGACGCCTTATCTCCCAGCTCAATATCCACACTCGGAATCGTTGAATAGGAAGTCTGGGTCAAATCCATCTCCATGCTGCCTTTGGAATAAATCTTCACACCCGCGCTCTTTAAGCCGCTGATCAGCGACTCGCCCAGTTGGTTGTGCTGCTTCCAATGAGAGGCAACCGGCTCCATCGCACGGTAGGTTGCATTGCTTGGAACGCTCATGAAAAAGGCACCCTTGTTGCTGCTGGTTGAATCCCAGTGCAAGGCTATATGACAGTCCGCGTTGTTATTCGCAATGACCGTACGAGCTATATTATCCAGCTGTACATCATCTGATTCACGGATCATCAGTACATCATAGCCTGCATTCAGAAGTTTTGTCTTAAGCACCTTTGCCATAGCAAGTGTTACCTTGCTCTCTGCTGTTCCATCTGCAAAGGTCATACCGCTGGAAACTGCCACTGCTGAGGTAGCACCGGCTCCGGTTGTGCCGCCGGTTACTTTCGCACTTCCATCCGGATGACACTGGGTCTTGACGCTTCCGCCACCGTTTGTTCCATGTCCGGCATTGACACAGACCACTTTATTTTTCTTGTTGGAAGCAGTCGAGCGGTACAGGGTCGCAGTTCCGCTGTTGATCTTCGAATAATTTGCGTATTTATAATTAGAAGAAAGTGCGATCGCCGTGCCGCCGGATGTCTGCGCTCCCGCTGCTGTCTGGCTGGTTGTCTGGACAGCACCTGCGGATGCCGGTTTTTTGCTTGTCACATAGGCAGATGAAACGTAATACTTCTTTCCATTCAAAAGAATCATCGTCCACTGTCCGCTGGTTCCCACGCGCTCCAGCTTCTGACCGTAGGACAGATTGCCCGCGATATTATTGTCCTTGATCTGCGCGGATGTCCGGTAGCGCAGGGAAGACGTATTGACATACACCGAGTCGCCTGCCAGCGCGATCTGCGACATACCGGCTGTCATCAGCAGAGCCGCCGCCAGTCCCAGTGTGTGTGTTTTGAGCCGATTGTGTCTCTTCATCTATATAATCTCCTTCCAATGTCTCTATTTTTTTTAATAATTGTTTCTGTTTTGAAAGTCTAAAATCGTTAAATTTGTTCTTTAAATTTATACAATTTAATCACATTACTTTGGATTTTAAACATTTCCTTTATAAGTATAACGGATTTTCACCTTCGATTCAACCAATCCCGCGCTTCTATTTCTTACGGTTTTATGAAACAAAAAAAGACCGCCGCATCTCTGCGGCGATCTCCAAAAAACGATTCCGTTTTTCATTTTTAATTATTCTTCACTCAGCTCATCCTCGTTGAGTACAATCTTGTCTGCCTCGTCCAGTTCAGCCGGCTCGTTGAAGTCGTCCTCTGCCAGATCGATATCATCCTCTTCCTCAACATCAGTGTTCAGCTTGATGGAGCGGTAACGCTTCATACCGGTACCAGCCGGAATCAGCTTACCAATCAGAACGTTCTCCTTCAGACCAATCAGCTTATCTACCTTTCCGTTGATGGCAGCCTCGGTCAGAACCTTGGTTGTCTCCTGGAAGGATGCAGCGGATAAGAAGGAGTCGGTTGCCAGAGATGCCTTGGTGATACCCAGCATAACCTGACGTCCGATCGCCGGCTCTTTGCCCTCAGCTTCCAGCGCCTCGTTCATCTCGTTGAAATCGAGTACATCCATGGATACGCCCGGCAGTACGTCGGAATCTCCACTTTCCTCAATCTTAATCTTCTTTAACATCTGGTGTACGATCATCTCGATATGCTTATCGTTGATTTCTACACCCTGTAAGCGGTATACACGCTGTACTTCCTGGATCATGTAATCCTGTACGGCGCGGACGCCCTTGATCTTCAGAATATCGTGCGGGTTCACGCTACCTTCGGTCAGCTCGTCACCAGCCTCCAGAACCGCGCCGTCCTGAATCTTGATACGGGAGCCGTAAGGAATCAGGTAGGTCTTGGAATTGCCCGTCTCATTATCCGTGATAATGATCTCACGTTTCTTCTTGGTATCTTTGATGGTTGCCACACCGCCGAACTCAGCGATGATAGCAAGTCCCTTCGGCTTACGTGCCTCGAAAAGCTCCTCGACACGCGGAAGACCCTGTGTGATATCGCCACCGGCAACGCCGCCCGAGTGGAACGTACGCATGGTCAGCTGTGTACCAGGCTCACCGATGGACTGTGCCGCGATGATGCCGACTGCCTCACCGACCTGAACCGGCTGACCGGTTGCCATGTTGGCACCGTAGCACTTCGCACACACACCGATATGGGATTTACAGGTCAGGACGGTACGGATCTTGATGGAATCTCTGCCCTGTTTCTTCAATGCTGCCATAACAGCCGCTGCACGCTTCGGCGTACACATATGATTCTTCTCAATCACCACTTCACCTGTATCCGGGTCTGTGATTGTCTCAGCGATGAAACGTCCTGTGATACGCTCCTGCAATGTCTCGATGGTCTCCTGACCATCCATGAATGCCTTGATCTCCATATACGGAATCTCCGGCTTATCCCAGCAGCAGTCCTCCTCGCGGACGATCAGATCCTGGGATACGTCTACCAGACGTCTGGTCAGGTAACCAGAGTCGGCAGTACGCAGAGCCGTATCGGACATACCTTTTCGAGCTCCGTGTGCGGAGATGAAGTACTCCAGTACGTCCAGACCCTCACGGAAGTTGGACTTGATAGGAAGTTCAATCGTATGACCGGTCGTATCTGCCATCAGTCCTCGCATACCAGCAAGCTGTTTAATCTGCTTATCCGATCCTCGCGCACCGGAGTCAGCCATCATGAAGATGTTGTTATATTTGTCAAGTCCTGTCAGCAGGTCGTGAGTCAGCTGATCATCGGTTGCCTTCCAGGTCTCGATAACTTCTTTGTAACGCTCTTCCTCTGTGATAAGACCACGGCGGAAGTTCTTTGCGATATGGTCAACCGTTGCCTGCGCGTCAGCAATCAGCTTCGGCTTGCTTGCCGGTACGGTCATATCGGAAATCGATACGGTCATGGCTGCACGTGTAGAGAACTTGTAGCCAATCGCCTTGATATCATCCAGGGTGATCGCTGTCTGGGTTGCACCATGGACATTGATAACCTTCTCCAGAATCTGCTTTAACTGCTTCTTGCCTACGTGGAAGTCAACTTCCAGTTTCAGCTCGTTCTCTTTCTGGGAACGGTCTACGAAGCCCAGATCCTGCGGGATGATCTCGTTGAAGATGAAACGTCCAACGGTAGACTCGATGATACCAGTCTTCGTTGTGCCATCCGGCATCGTGCGGGTTACTCTTACTTTGACACGGGAATGCAGGGTAACAACCTTGTTCTCGTATGCAAGAATCGCCTCGTTGATGCTCTTGAATGCCATGCCCTCGCCCTTGGCGCCCGGACGTTCCTGGGTCAGATAGTAGATACCGAGTACCATATCCTGGGAAGGAACGGCTACCGGACCACCATCGGACGGTTTTAACAGGTTGTTCGGGGAAAGCAGCAGGAAACGGCACTCTGCCTGTGCCTCCACGGAAAGCGGAAGATGTACCGCCATCTGGTCGCCATCGAAATCGGCGTTGAACGCGGTACAAACAAGCGGATGCAGCTTGATTGCCTTACCTTCTACCAGAATCGGCTCGAATGCCTGGATACCCAGACGATGCAGTGTAGGAGCACGGTTTAACATAACCGGATGCTCTTTGATTACATCCTCGAGAACGTCCCAAACCTCCGGCTGAAGGCGCTCTACCATCTTCTTTGCATTTTTAATGTTATGAGCGGTTCCGTTGGAAACCAGCTCTTTCATAACGAACGGTTTAAACAGCTCGATCGCCATCTCTTTCGGCAGACCGCACTGGTAAATCTTTAACTCCGGTCCTACGACAATAACGGAACGTCCGGAATAGTCAACTCGCTTACCCAGAAGGTTCTGACGGAAACGTCCCTGTTTACCCTTTAACATATCAGAAAGGGACTTGAGGGCACGGTTGCCAGGACCGGTAACTGGACGGCCACGGCGGCCATTATCAATTAATGCGTCAACTGCCTCCTGAAGCATACGTTTCTCGTTGCGCACGATAATATCCGGTGCGCCGAGCTCCAGAAGTCTTGCAAGACGGTTGTTACGGTTGATAATACGACGATACAGATCGTTTAAGTCGGAAGTTGCGAAACGTCCGCCATCCAGCTGTACCATCGGACGGATATCCGGCGGGATAACCGGGACAACGGTCATGATCATCCACTCCGGTTTGTTGCCGGAATTTCTGAATGCCTCTACGACTTCCAGACGCTTGATGATACGGGCACGCTTCTGTCCGGTTGCATCCTGTAACTGGTTTCTCAGATCCTCAGAATCCTTCTCCAGGTCGATCGCCTTTAAAAGCTCCTGAATCGCCTCGGCACCCATGCCGACACGGAAAGAACCGTAACCGTATTTCTCGATCTCGTCACGGTACTCCTTCTCAGACAGAACCTGCTTCATCTGCAGTCCGGTCTGTCCCGGATCCAGCACGATATAGGAAGCGAAGTACAGAACCTTCTCCAGAGTTCTCGGAGAAATGTCCAGAATCAGACCCATGCGGCTCGGAATTCCCTTGAAATACCAGATGTGGGAAACCGGAGCTGCAAGCTCGATATGACCCATGCGCTCACGGCGGACGCTGGCTTTTGTAACCTCAACGCCGCAGCGGTCACAGATAACACCTTTATATCTGATTTTTTTATATTTACCACAGTGGCACTCCCAGTCCTTGCTCGGTCCAAAGATTCTCTCACAGAACAGGCCGTCTTTCTCCGGCTTTAATGTTCTGTAGTTGATGGTCTCCGGCTTTTTAACCTCGCCGTGAGACCACTCCAGAATCTTTTCAGGGGATGCCAAACCGATCTTGATTGCGTCAAATGTCAATGGTTGATATGTTTCATTTGTCTCTGGCATGAGCGGTACTCCCTCCTATCGATTATTCTTCGTCGTCAGATCCATTATCATCGGAAACGTCTGCATAGTCATCGTCTGTATAGCCGTCTGCCTCTGCTGTATACTCATCATGCTCTACATCGGTCAGCTCACCATCTTTAAATTCCTGCTCCTGGTAACCGTAGTTGCCGAAGGACTCATTCTGAGAGTAACGCTTGCTGTCACCCTCGATGACGGAACGAAGATCGGTATCGCCTTCGTCGATGTTCTCCTTGAGCTCGATCTCGGAACCGTCTTCTGCCAGAACTCTGACATCCAGACCCAGGGACTGAAGCTCTTTTAAGAGTACCTTGAAGGACTCCGGAATACCCGGCTCCGGAATATTCTCGCCCTTGATGATTGCCTCGTATGTCTTCACACGACCTACCACATCATCGGACTTCACGGTCAGGATCTCCTGCAGCGTGTAGGATGCGCCATACGCCTCCAGAGCCCAAACCTCCATCTCTCCGAAACGCTGGCCACCGAACTGAGCTTTACCACCCAGCGGCTGCTGTGTAACGAGGGAGTAAGGACCTGTGGAACGTGCATGAATCTTATCATCAACCAGATGATGCAGTTTCAGGTAATGCATGTGTCCGATTGTAACCGGGCTGTCGAAGTATTCGCCGGTACGTCCATCTCTCAGGCGGACTTTACCGTCGCGTCCGATCGGAACGCCCTTCCAGAGTTTTCTGTGCTCCAGATGGGTACCCAGATACTCCATAACTTCCGGATCTACAATATCTTTATATTTTGCTTCGAACTCTTCCCAGGAGGTGTTGACATAGTCATTTGCCATCTCCAGAGTGTTCTGAATATCTTTCTCGTCTGCACCGTCGAAAATCGGGGTGGATACATCAAAACCAAGTGCTTTGGCAGCAAGGCTTAAATGAATCTCCAGGACCTGTCCGATATTCATACGGGACGGTACGCCCAGTGGGTTCAGTACGATGTCGAGCGGACGGCCATTCGGAAGGAACGGCATATCCTCAACCGGAAGTACACGGGAAACGACACCCTTGTTACCATGACGACCAGCCATCTTATCGCCGACGGAAATCTTTCTCTTCTGTGCAATGTAGATACGAACGGTCTTATTTACACCCGGAGCCAGCTCGTCGCCGTTCTCTCTTGTAAATACCTTCGCATCAATGATGATACCGTATGCACCATGCGGTACTTTCAGGGAGGTATCACGAACCTCTCTTGCCTTCTCACCAAAGATCGCACGTAACAGGCGCTCTTCTGCGGTCAGCTCGGTCTCTCCCTTCGGAGTAACCTTACCTACCAGGATATCACCGGCACGAACCTCTGCACCGATGCGGATGATACCGCGCTCGTCCAGATCTTTCAGTGCATCCTCGCCGACACCCGGAACATCTCTTGTGATCTCTTCCGGTCCCAGCTTGGTATCACGTGCTTCTGCCTCGTATTCCTCGATATGGACGGAGGTATATACATCCTCCTGAACCAGACGCTCAGACAGAAGAACGGCATCCTCGTAGTTGTAGCCTTCCCAAGTCATGAAGCCGATCAGCGGGTTTTTGCCCAGACCGATCTCACCGTTGCAGGTGGACGGACCATCTGCGATAACCTCGCCAGCTTCGACATGGTCATTCTTGTATACAATCGGTTTCTGATTGTAGCAGTTGGACTGGTTACTTCTCTTGAATTTTGTCAGATGGTATACATCGCGGTTTCCATCGGAATCTCTCTTGATGATGATCTCGTTGGAAGCGGAGCGCTCAACCACACCGGCATTCTTTGCAACGACACACACACCGGAGTCAACAGCTGCCTTCGCGGAAATACCGGTATCGACAACGGCTCTCTCGGTGGTCAGAAGCGGTACCGCCTGACGCTGCATGTTCGATCCCATCAGAGCACGGTTCGCATCGTCGTTCTGCAGGAACGGAATCATGGAAGTAGCTACGGAGAATACCATCTTCGGGGATACGTCCATCAGGTCGATTTTCTTCTTCTGGAACTCGGAGGTCTCCTCACGGAAACGACCAGATACGTTATTGTGGACGAAGTGTCCTTCTTCGTCTAACTGCTCGTTTGCCTGTGCAACAACGAAGTTATCTTCCTCGTCTGCTGTCAGGTATACACCTTATCCGTAACAACCGGGTTGGACGGATCGGTTTTATCTACTACACGGTACGGAGCTTCGATGAAACCGTACTCATTGACACGTGCGTAAGATGCCAGGGAGTTGATCAGACCGATGTTCGGTCCCTCAGGTGTCTCGATCGGGCACATACGGCCATAGTGTGTGTAGTGTACATCTCGTACCTCGAATCCGGCACGGTCCCTTGACAGACCGCCAGGACCCAGGGCGGAAAGACGTCTCTTATGGGTCAGCTCGGACAGCGGGTTGTTCTGATCCATGAACTGGGACAGCTGGGAACTTCCGAAGAACTCCTTGACTGCTGCTGTAACCGGCTTGATATTGATCAGGGACTGGGCAGAAACACCTTCCATGTCCTGTGTTGTCATACGCTCACGTACCACACGCTCCATACGGGACAGACCGATACGGTACTGGTTCTGAAGCAGCTCGCCGACCGCACGGATACGACGGTTGCCCAGATGGTCGATATCATCTGGATTGCCGATGCCGCCTTCCAGATGCATGTTGTAGTTGATGGAAGCGATGATATCTTCCTTCGTAATATGCTTCGGAATCAGGTCATGGATATCTCTGCGGATAATCTCTTTTAACTCCTCATCAGAAGCGCCGGCATTTTCTTCCAGAATACCCTGGAGAACCGGATAGAATACTAACTCTGTGACGCCTACTTCTTCCGGATCGAAATTCACATAAGCGCCCAGATCTACCATCATGTTAGAAAGAACCTTGTGATTCTTCTTCTCACCCTGAATCCATACAAACGGAACGCCTGCGTTCTGGATGTCAGTAGCAAGTTCCTTGGTAACCTTTGTTCCCTGCTCCGCCAGAATCTCTCCGGTAGTTGTATCAACCACATCCTCAGCCAGAACGTGACCTACGATACGGTTCTTAAAGTGAAGCTTTTTATTGAATTTATAACGACCTACCTTTGCCAGATCGTAGCGGCGCGGATCGAAGAACATGCTGTTTAACAGGCTCTCTGCGCTGTCTACGGAAAGCGGCTCACCCGGACGAATCTTCTTATATAATTCCAGAAGACCATCCTGGTAGTTGTTGGACGGATCCTTCTCGAAGCTCTTCTCCAGTTTCAGCTCATCGCCGAACAGGTCAATGATCTCGGCGTTAGTACCGTAACCAAGAGCACGGATCAGAACAGTAACAGGAACTTTTCTGGTCCGGTCTACACGCACGTAGAAAATGTCGTTGGAATCTGTCTCATACTCCAGCCAGGCACCCCGGTTCGGGATAACGGTGCAGCTGTATAACTCTGTACCGATCTTATCGTGCGCGATTCCATAATAAATACCAGGGGAACGAACAAGCTGGCTGACGATAACTCGCTCCGCTCCGTTGATAACGAAGGAGCCGGTGTCGGTCATAAGTGGAAGATCACCCATGAAAATCTCATGTTCATTGATCTCATCTTTATCTTTATTGCAAAGTCTTACCTTTACCTTCAGAGGAGCTGCATAGGTCGCATCGCGCTCTTTGCACTCTTCGATCGTATATTTGATATCGTTTTTACACAGTGTAAAATCCACAAATTCCAGACTCAAGTGACCTGCGAAATCCGTGATCGGGGAGATATCAGCAAACACTTCTTTCAGTCCCTCATCCAGGAACCACTGATACGAGTTTTTCTGAATCTCAATCAAATTCGGCATTTCCAGAACTTCTTTTTGTCTTGAGAAGGTCATCCTTACACCTTTACCGGTTTTTACCGGACGCATCCTGCTTTTCTCCATTCGATGTTTCACCCCTGTTTTCTTTCTATCTCTATGGTTTGCATTTTTCCATCTCCGAACCAGCCTTGTTTCATGCCGCCGGAGCTGCACTGTCATTTGGGCATACGAATACCCGGAAAACACAGTTTTCCACAATAGTGCATTCTCCATCTTAGCATGGGATTTGATGGGTGTCAAGTGGTTTTTTTGATAGATTTGGAATAAATTTGGAATGATTATGAAAAAGTTTTCTCAAGAAACGCCAGAATCCGGACAGACAACAGACGCCGCTCCCCAGATGATAGCGGCGTCCGATTTTTTATAGAAATTTTATGCAAATAAATTCGGTAAAAATGTAACGGTCTGTGGAATATAGGTAATTACCAAAAGGACAATCAGGAGGACTGCTAACATAGGGAGCAAATCCCGCATCTGCTCTTTCAGGCTTACCTTGGCAATCGATCCCGATACAAACAGGCACACGCCCAGCGGAGGCGTACACATACCAATTGTCAGGTTGACTGCCATGACCAGACCAAAATGGATCAGGTCAATTCCCATTGCCTTAACAAGCGGCAGGAAGAGTGGGGTAAAGATAACCAGCGCGCTTGTCGTATCGATAAAGGTGCCTGCAATTAACAGAATCACATTGATGATCATCAACAATACATATTTGTTGCTGACCGTGCTGGACAGCAGGGCACTGACGGTCTGCGGAACCTGTGCAACCGTGATAACCCAGGTAAACAGGCTCGCACAGGACACAACGATTAAAACCTGTCCCGTTGATTTTGCACAGTCCACAAAGAGGTCAAACATCTTGGACGGCTTTAACTCCCGGTAAACAAAACCGCCGATGATAATCGCATATGCACACGCGATAGCGCCGGACTCGGTTGCCGTAAAAATACCAGATAAGATACCTCCAATGATGATAATCGGCATAATCAGGGCGAGAAGGGCATCTTTTCCGGTACGGATTCTCTCCTCACGGCTCGCCTTTTTCTCACGTCCTACATAATGTCTCTTTTTTCCTACATAATAACTGTAAATCATCAGTCCGAGTCCCATGATAATGCCCGGGATAAATCCACCGATAAACAATTTACCAACGCTCACACCTGCCATAGTTCCGTACAGCAGAAGTGGAATACTCGGAGGAATGATCGGTCCAATCGAACCGCCGCAGGCGATTAACGGAGCCGAAAACGTATCTTCATAGTTTTTCTCACGCATGATCGGAATCATAATGCCGCCGATCGCTGCGGTTGCCGCGATCGCAGAACCTGTGATCGCCGCAAAGAACATACACGCCAGAATACTTACCAGCGCCAGACCACTTGGAAAATGTCCGATCAGCGCATCGGCAAAATCGACGATTCTTCTGGAAATACCGCCCTGAACCATCAGACCTCCGGCAAGGATAAACAGCGGAATCGCAATCAGCGCCGTGCTGTCAGCACCGGTGAACATTCTCTGGATAACAACAATTAACGGGGTTCCTCCCTGGATAATTCCAGCCACCGATACCATTCCGAGTGAAAAGCAGATCGGAATTCCTATTAAAAACAAGACAAATAATAAGACAATATAAATCATACCTTTCCCTCCTAATCATTCTTTTTCAGCTGCTCTGCCATATTCTTAATCATATAGAACAGCATAATCGCTCCGGCACTTGGAATACTTGCATAGTAAACACTCATTGGAATCGGCAGATAGGAAGTCGTCTGCGTCCATCCAAACGCACAGAATTTAATTCCAAATACAATCATAAAAATGAAGAAGAGAGACAATACCAGGTCAATTCCCAGTTCCACCACCTTGCGGATTTTAACTGGAAACGACATCAGCAGAACATCCACGTTAGATGTTCCTTTTCCCGCACACACCACGCAGCGCCCCAGAATACCAGATAGGTAAATGCCAGACGCAGGATATCCGTACTCCACGGAAGCGGAGATTTTAAAACAAAGCGGCATAAAACCTGTAAAAAGGTAATGACAAATACCACAATCGCGCTGATTCCCATGACAGCTTTTGTAATCTTATCGACCAGACCAGACATTTCCCATCCCCCTATTCTTTCCCATGCGTATTTCTATACTCTTCAACCGCCTGTTTTACCTTTTCCGTCAATTCCGGCGGAACCAGTGCCGTTACAGCCGGTTCCTGATACAGGCTGGCCGTTGCATCCTGGAAGGACTGTAAATCTGGATCCTTGCATACCTTTACGCCGTTCGCTTCAATCGACGCAAGCATCTCTTCTTCCATGTCCGTTACTTCCTGACGCTGTGTATCTTTTGCGTATTCAGCCGCCTCATCGATCCAAGCGCGATCTTCATCGGTCAGTTTATTATAAAAGTCAAGGTTCATGATCATGCTTTCCGGCGCATATGTGTGACCATCCAGAACCATATATTTCTGCACTTCATCAAACGCAGAACTGGAAATAGACGCGATCGGGTTTTCCTGACCATCTACGGTTCCCTGCTGAAGAGCAGTATAAAGCTCGTTAAATGCGATCGGCGTCGCAATAAATCCAAGGTGATCGGCCAATGAGAACCAGATCGGCGACTCCTGTACACGGATCGATAATCCCTTCATGTCGGATGCCTTGGTCACTTCTTTTTTATTATTCGTAAAATGACGGAAGCCTAACTCACAGAAACCCAGGTGTTTAAAGCCCTGTGCCTCAAACTTCGGTTCCAGTTCTTTCTGCAGCGTATTATCCAGGACATAGTATGCTTCCTGCTTATCTGCAAAGAGATACGGGATTGCCAGAACCTGCGTCTCCGGCACGAAGCTTGGAAGCGCGCCATCCGTTGTTACAATCGCAAGCTCTATCGAACCAATCTTGACGCCTTCCGCCATTTCGCGCTCACCGCCCAGCTGCGCGCTCGGGTAAATCGTCACTTCGAACCGATCACCTGCCAGTTCCTCCAGCTTTTCCTGAAATGCCGCTGCCGCCATCGTTGACTGGTGCTTCTCATTTCCAACTGTCGCTATTTTCAACTTGATATGTCCGCTGTCTGATGTACTGCCGCAGCCGGTCAACACCGTTGCTCCCAAGACAAGTGCCGCGAACGTCCCTGCCCAACCTTTTTTCATTACCGTTCCTCCTCGCTGATGACATCCACTTCATACTCCGACGATAACTTCCGGTTCAACTTTTTATCTTCCATCTCATAGCGGAATTTACTGCCGAAACGGAATCCATTCTTGACCGGCACCGTTCCGGAAAAGATCACACAATTATCAATTCCGCCAACCCGCTCGTCCAGTTCTTTTAAGATGGTCTCCACTGGGAGAATATCTGCCAACGTTCCCTCCTGATATAAAACTTCCATTCCGTCCAATGTCTGCCAGGAATGAAGCTCTATCTCATCCCAGTGATCCTTGACATCCTCGTACTCCCAAACGGTATCGCAAATCGGCTTCGCACAAATCTGTTTCGCTTTAGGAACACTGGCTGCCTCAAGCTCCCGGTCTGTGTGGTCGCTTCCCAATCCGATGTAAATCGTCTTATCTTTAATGACAATCACATACTCGACTTCTCCACAGGTCTTTTCGCCCACAAACGCCAGTTTCTTTTCCTGTGTTAAAACGTAATTGCCACACTGGAAAATGGTCGGTATTTTCTTCGGTGCCGGAACGCCTAATTCCCGTTCCAGTTCTTTGATATGCTCCATCGTCTTTTCAATGTTTCTGCCTGCATATCCAATGGCAAACACCCTCTCATAATTCAGCTCCAGCGGCTTTTCTCCGTTCTTTCCCTGAACCGTAAAACACATTGTATCCATCCTGTTTCCTCCTTATTCCATTCCCTCTTTTATATCTTATATACTTCCGGCAGCCGATCCCGATAAACATTGATCGAATCTCTGACCCCATCGACTGCTCCAATCTCCATATCTGCCATCAGTATCTGTTCCGCTTCTCCGCCCAGCACCAAGCACTCTCCCATCGGTCCATAGACGGCAGAATGTCCGCCGCACTTTGTATTTCCAGCCGTTCCGACCGAATTAGTACAGCATAAAAAGCTCTGACTTTCAATTGCCCTCGCCCTGTTCAAGGTATCCCAGTGAAGAAGTCTCGTATCCGGCCACTGTGCTACCACAAACTGGACTTTTGAACCCGCAAGCATCTCGGAACGAATCAGTTCCGGGAACCGGATATCATAACAAATTACCAGACTGCACGGGATTCCATCCAATTCAAAATTGCAGATGTTTTTTCCATGTTCAAAATACTCATGTTCGCCGGACGGGCTGAACAGATGCACCTTGTCATATTCCATCACCACTTCGCCGTCCCGGTTAAAGACAGCGGCTGTATTATAAATCTTCTCATCCCGGCAATTTGCCACGGAACCGGCAATTATATTGACACGGTATTCTTTCGCCAATCTGGAAAACAGCTTTTTGGTCTGTTCCAGATCTACATCCGATGCCTCTTTCAGATTTTCTCTCGGAAAAAATCCGGTGTTCCATGTCTCCGGAAGTGTAATCACATCCGGTTTCAGCTCTGCAGCCACCCGGACCAGCTTTTCTGCTTTCTCAAAATTCGCCTCCGGCTTTCCCAACTGCATATCCATCTGAATCATCGCAACTCTCATACCTAACCTCCAATTTTTTGCGATATTTGGTATTCGGTATTTGGTATACCATTTATTAGAATAATAACACCCTCCTCTTTTATCGTCAATTTACTCTTTTCACAAAAACCGCTGTCCTTTTTTGGATGATCTTCCAATTTTATCTGGCATTCCGTTCCATTGCATGATTCTGGTTGATATTTTTCTCTGTCTCCTCCATATGGATTTTCATCGCCTGAACTGCCGCTTCCACATTTTTCTGTTTCAATGCATCTAAAATTCCCTGGTGTTCATCGATCGTTGTCTGGCGCCGTTTATCCGTCCCCATTACCGCCTGCATTCCCATAAAACGGAACATGTCATAGTAATTGCTCAGCAATTTTAAAAGCTCCCTGTTCTGGCTCATCTGATAGATATAGGTATGAAACTCTCGATCCAGCTGAATAAATCTCGTTATATCATAATGTTCCAGGACTTCCTTCTGTTTCTCCTGAATCTCTTCCAGACATTTCAGATCATTCTCTGTGATATTTTTCGCAGCGTCCTCGATCGCAGATAACTCCAGCGCGCTTCTGACACGGGTCAGCTCCCACATATAATGCGGGTCAAACTCCCGTACCACCGTTCCCTTATAGGTTTCCATCTGAAGCCAGCCATCTCTGGCGAGCATCTGCATCCCCTCACGAATCGGTGTACGGCTGATTCCAAGTTCTTCTGACAGTTTTCTCTCATTCATCACAGATCCCGGCGGATAAATCCCCGTCATGATCCCCTTTTTTATCTCATTATATACCTGGTATTTATACCCCAGCTGTTTTTCTACCATGATTGCCCTCACATCTATTTATTTGAATCTAATTAGAATTCATCATCCCACATGTATCAACTATCATATGCATATCACACGGTCACTCTGATTGTCAAGCTATTTACCAGTTTTCCGATGGTGCCAGCACTTACAGATTCAGCTTTTTCTTGCCATTTCCCCACTCCAATGCTATAATACATAGTAATTGCGCGGTTATTTTCGTGTTCCATGCGAAATGGGATTGGATTTTCGTCCCGCCGCTATCTACAACGGAGGTATATATATGTCATTTTGGAATGTACTGCTAGTTATTATCGTCATTCTGGCTATCCTTCTTGTCGTACTGTATATTCTGGGTTCCCGGATGCAGAAACGTCAGGCAGAGCAGCAGACTATGATCGACGCTTCGAAACAGACTGTTTCGATTCTGGCGATTGACAAAAAGAAACTGAAAATCGGAGATTCCGGTCTCCCGAAGATGGTTATTGACCAGACTCCATGGTATATGAAGTGGGCGAAGCTCCCGATCGTAAAGGCTAAGATCGGACCGAAGGTTGTGACCATGATCGCGGATGAGAAGGTATTCCTTCAGTTACCGCTCCGCACCGAGGCAAAGGTTGTCATCAGCGGTCTTTATATCACAGAGATCAAGAGCGTGCGCGGAGGCATCCCGCCGCTGCCGAAGAAGAAAAAATTCTTTGACCGTTTCAAGAAAAATACAGAAGAGGCAGCAAAGAAAGAAGCTTCCAAGTCCAAGAAAAATAAATAATGGATCTTAAAATCCCGGAAATGTAACTGATTGCACGTTTCCGGGATTTTTGATTCATCGATTTTATTTCTTTGTTCTTATATGCCTTTATTCTTATACATCCGCTCAACAAACCAGCCACACAGACATTGAGATAAATGCTGTGTGGCTGGTCTATTTCTATATTCTTTTATATTTACTGCTCTTTCAGGTTCAATTTCGCCGTCGCCTTCGATTTCACATCAATTTCAATATGGCTTTGGCTGGTCTGCTCATAGTTGAGTTCCAGCGTATAATCAATCTGGATTTTCAGATGATCCGGACCTTCATTGATCTTGATGCGGTCGGTCGTGACGCCCACGATCATCTGACCGTATGGAGTCACATAACAGCTGACATTCGGACGATTCTCCTGAAAAATCATATGCGCCCGCGCATCGCCTCCCTTGATCATATCGACGCTGTCCGCATTGGCTTTGATGGTATTGCGGATACTTCCTTCCTCACCCTCCAGGATCTCATCATAGATGATATAATGCTTGCCATTTTTGAAATAATAGCTGCCTGCCGTGATAACCTCCAGGTTATTCGTCTCCCCGTCCGCAATATGGGCACCGCGCACGGATACAAGCACATCTTTCGTCATATTTTAATACTCCTCAATGTTAATCTGTTTCGTGTCTTTTACCTCTTTTGGCAGAATCGCCTTGGCAAAACGCGTAAAATTCTCCGCCCGGTCGCTGACAAAGAACTGATACTGGTCAAGAATCGGCTCCCCGGCAGCAGCGCGGCGGCTGTTTTCCTCCGAAAAACGTTCCAGATCCTCCGAACTGCGTGTCAGATCCATGTCCCGCAGCAGAGTTTTAAGTTCAACCGCCGTCTCATATGCCGGATTTACCAAAGTCACCTCGTCACCCATCAGCCGATGCAGCGTCGAACGCAGCAGCGGATAATGCGTACATCCCATAACCAGCGTATCAATGTATTTTTCTTTCAGCGAAGAAAGATACCGGGAGGCAATCTCATCTGTTACCGAATCATGGAAGAGTCCTTCCTCCACCAGCGGCACAAAGAGCGGACACGGTTTTCCAATGACCTCAATATCCGGGCGCAGCTTCTGCATTTCTCTGGTATAAATACCG
Source organism: Clostridium sp. AF21-20LB (assembly GCF_003478795.1). Taxonomy (NCBI): domain Bacteria; kingdom Bacillati; phylum Bacillota; class Clostridia; order Eubacteriales; family Clostridiaceae; genus Clostridium; species Clostridium sp. AF21-20LB. Next base: position 16,882 of record NZ_QUGD01000035.1, read on the forward strand.
CTACGGATGGTCGCCTCGGTTCCAATCACGCCAATCTTTCCATTATGGGTTGCCTCGGCAGCCGTGCGCGCGCCCGCGTAGATAACCCCGATGATCGGGATATCCAATTCCTGTTTGACCGTCTCCAGTGCACACGCCGAGGCCGTGTTGCAGGCAATCACGATCGCCTTGACTCCCTGTGTTTTCAGAAAACGGATGATCTGGCGGGAATAGCGCAGTACCGTCTCCTGCGATTTGCTTCCATATGGAACGCGCGCCGTATCTCCAAAGTATACGATGCGCTCCTGCGGCATCTGACGCATGATCTCACGGGCTACCGTCAGACCGCCGATGCCTGAATCAAAAACTCCGATCGGGGCATTTCTATCCATGTTTACCTTCCTTTCGGCAAAATTCTTATTGTCATGCTTCCATTTTTTCCCGGGCATCTGTGTATATCGAATCACAAAACGTCCAAAAGCAGATTCATTCACACTGTTTCAGGATTCTGAAACAGTTTTATTTATTTCTAGGCTTCGTAGCGTTTCAGTCCGTGTTCAATCAGCTTTGTCACCATCTCCGGCTTCGGGATTCCGGCCGCCTCAAAGAGCATCGGGTACATACTGATCGCGGTAAAGCCCGGCATGGTATTGATCTCATTGAAGATAACCTCGCCGTCCTTCGTCACAAAGAAATCGACACGCGACAGACCATAGCCATCTACCGCCTTGAAAATACGTCTCGCCGCCTGACGCACACGCTCGGTCGCATCGCCCGGAAGCTCTGGATTTACCACGGTTCTGGACTCTGCGTTGTAATATTTCGCATCAAAATCATAGAAATCGGCTGCTGCCAGAATCTCGCCAACACCGGAAGCGATGACCGGTTCTGTGCCATTTCCAAAGACCGCACATTCGATCTCACGGCCGACAATCGTCTCCTCAACCAGAATCTTGCGGTCATGGTGCGCCGCCTCCTTTAAGCCTGCAATCAGCTCTTCGCGATCCGACGCCTTGCTGACACCTCTGGAAGAACCTGCATTGGACGGCTTGATAAATACCGGATATGAGAACCGGTTCTCGATGCGTGCCACAACCTCATCCATCTTTTCAAGTTCTTTGCGGATGACCAGCTCATATGCCGCCTGGCGCACGCCTGTGTGGTCAACAATCTGTTTTGTATACACTTTATCCATCGAAACGCTGGACGCCAGCACACCGCATCCGACATACGGGATTTTTGCCAGCTCAAAGATGCCCTGAATGGTGCCGTCCTCGCCCCAGAGTCCATGCAGAACCGGGAATACCACATCAATGCGGATCATCTCCGCCTTACCATCTTTCAGGACGATCACGGATTTCTCCGTTGCATCCGGGGAAAGGATCGCGGTCGTCGTGTTCTTTCTCCAGCTCTCATCCTCGATCTGCTCGACCGAGTCAACCAGCAGCCATTTTCCCTCTTCGGTAATGCCGATCAGGGTTACATCATAGCGCTCTGTATCTATATTTTTAATGACATTGATTGCCGACATACATGAAACAATATGTTCCGAAGACTGTCCGCCAAATACCACAAGTACACTCTTTTTCATAATATCCGCCTTTCTGCCGGGTGTGGGAAGCTTCACCACACGCCGGAATGCTATTCCAAAATATAGTTTAGATTATACCATAACTGTCAATACTTGCGACAAGAAGATTCGATTTCGTTGTTACTGTTCACGCATACGTGCCCAGTAACGGAATTTGCCGTGGCTTCGCATTTAAATACGGCAAATTCCTGCTGCCACCACGTTTTCTACGGCACTTTCGGTTCCAAAAGTGCCTACCTGTGAACAGTAACATTTCATTCAGTAAAAGGAGAGCCATTATGATAAATCAAATGATTTCGTTCCATCCTGAAAATTG
>NZ_QUGD01000036.1:0-12879 GCF_003478795.1 Clostridium sp. AF21-20LB
ACTACAGTTAGTTATAAAAAGCTCATAACCGATTAGTAAAGGGAGGGATACCATTGGGGCTATAGAGGAGGAGAATTTGAGAGAATAGTGCCTTACATAATGGTGGGCGCTAAAAAATCTGAGTTTGTTACTATGGTAAAGTCTCAAGGAGGTCATTTATGAAGAAAGGTTTGAAAAAGGCATTGGGTCTGTTGGTAGCGCTGAGTCTCATGGTAGTTGGTAGCGCATTTAGTGCTCTTGCTGCTGATTCTCCAGAACAGAGACAAACATTCAGTGTCGATCTGAATAATTTTGACGAAAGCCAGCCCTATTCGGAAACATTACATTTCGAGAAGGACGGTCAGCCGGTAACAGTGACACTTAGCTATACGCCTCCTTTAACTCGTGATCCTGCTACTGAAGGAACGTGGAAATCGGATGCATTTTGGGGTGTCGCAGGTATGGATTACAGATTTGACTTATCAAAGAGTGGTAGCCAGTGGAAAATTTCTAATGCACGTGATTTAAATACCTACTGTGTTGGCGGAACGGTTGAAGATGAAAGTTTAGCCATTGGCCGTGCAACATCTACCTCAAGCAAAGCGGCCGAAGTGACTGGCTCTATGAGAGCAAATGTAGTCGGCGGAGTAGGAACACTTTCTTTCGCTTTAAGAACGGAAGTTTTTAATGGAGAAGTTTCTACCGTATTAAATTAAGAATAATATAAGTAGAGTCCTATTCAAAAAGGTGTTGATGTAAATATGTCGGCAATGTCTATATTTTTTCTAGTTGTATGCTCCGTCCTTGGACTTGGTGTTTTATACTGTATAGCTCGAATTATAGGATGGCTATTCAATCAGATAAAAAATAATGCTGATTAAGTGAAAGCAATTATACAATTTAAAAGGGTTGTTGCAAAGAGAAAAGTAATGTTCTGTATATGGTAGATTTAATAATTGACATATACTATATATAGTAAATTGAGTCTGTTTTGTAACAACCTTTTTAAAAGAAAATTTTTAGTAACAATTAGATAGAGTAGAGGTACGTTAACCATTAACATATCCTCTACTCTATTTTTTTATTTTTGCCTCCTATCTACGACAAATTTTGTCAAAAAATACATTATATGATAATAAAAGAACTACGAGATTTTTACGCGGAGGTTGCTAATAACATGAGTTAGATTATTGAGAAAAAATAGATGAAGCAACGCCCCTTTTGCTTTACCTCCTCCTAGATGGGAGGAGTTTTATTCCAATTTAAACTTTTTTAAGGCTCAAACAAGCTGTTATTTGTTTGAGCTTTTTTTATGTTCGACACCTTATTTCAGGATTTGCTATCGAAACAGAGCCAGTCTTGAGATAAGCTGTCGAGGCTTTTTTAGAACGAGTAGCCATCTTTACTATTTTATAGATTTTTCACTGTTATTTTTTGAAAATTTCAGAAATTTCAGCCTACATATACGCTCCCCGCCGCTTCTGTTTTGTTGTCCATCCATCACAAAACAAAGCGGAGGTTCAATATGGCTATTATAAATTTACGGGACTATTACCCTTTTTATACGTCAGACTACTTTATGGAAGTACCAGAAGATGTTGTTGAAATGTTCAAGGAGTTTGACCGGAAGGAAGCCGCTTACCGTCTGCGTACATACCGGCACAAAGCCTATTACTCCCTGGATCGGAATGATGGAATTGAGCATGAGGCGCTTTTCGTTGCGTTCTCTCCCTATGAACTGTATGAGCGTAAAGTGACGATACAAGAACTCTATACCGCCATCTCACGACTGCCCGACAAACAGGCAAAGCGCATTTACGCTCATTTCATTCTCGGCTTGACGAAACAAGACATTGCCCGGGCCGAGGGTGTGGATGAAAAGGTCGTGCGGCTCGCCATTGAGCGCGGCCTTCGGAACTTGGAAAAAATTTTAAAAAAATTTTTATAAGGTGTACCGATTTCGCCTCAAAAATGAAATGGCTTATGAGAGGCAGTCAAAGCCTCGGGCCACATTGGCCCGAAGCGGGACACGCCTCACGCAGATTGAAAACTGAATAAAAGATAGACGGATACGAAGGGTGCTTGTGTCCAGTGACAGGCCCGCCATGACCTCTATTTTTACACTAGAGAGAGCGACCAGGCCCATGCCGTAGGCAGACTGTGGCAGGTCTGCCGGACAAAACACAAAACCCGGATACTTGCGATTAGTCACAATCCGAGCGTGCAGCGGTGTTGCGAACCGTGAGCCGTCGCAGGTAATGAGATCGCCTTGCCATCAGAATGGGGAGAGCTGAAATGCTATGGGACAAAAAGCCAACTGTCCGTCCGGTCTATCTGAAAAAACTTTCTAACCTGTGGGGCCCTTCCTCTATTACTGTCTGATGATAGGGCAACCGTTCTGGCTGGGCCCCATATTTTTCTATGAACAGGAGAATTTTATGAAGGAAAATATATCTAGTCCAGAATTAACGCTGAATATATGGAGTAATGACGCCTGCCGGGGCTATGTGATTATGGCCATGCAGGACTGTGGATTCACCCATAAAGATATTAGCCGTGTAGTAAATCAGCTTTATGGAGTGTTTGACTTATACACACTCAACGAGGCTGAACAGAAATATTATAACGGCGATTATTAGCTTCGGGCCAACGTGGCCCGAGGCTGGGGAAAGCTCAAAGGGCAGTTCCTTCCAGGGAGCCGCTTTTTTAGGTTTCCCCAGCAGACAAGAGGGAAGCTGGCCGCTGTTCATCCGTACTGAAAAGTGGAGGTTTTCGATGGTTCAATCTGTTACATACCAAAGCGAAAAACAATCCGTATATTTTCAAGGGAAACTTATCGTATTGGAAAATCTAATTCCGGTACTATCCCCGGATGAAAAGAACAAGCGAAAAAGAGAAATCGAAAATCACTTATATGATGTGTTCAGTAAATACACGGACAGATTTTACTAATCAACCGCAACATTGTTGTCCGGGGCTGCCTATGGTATAATATAATTGTAAGGTTGGTAGCTCCATTCCATACGGAAGGAGCCCAATATGGACATTATCAGAGAAGATTGTATATACGCGAGACAGTCGGTAGACCGTAAGGACAGTATCAGCATTGAAAGCCAGATTGATTTTTGTAAGTATGAGCTGAAAGGCGGAAGCTGTAAAGTATTCAAGGATAAAGGCTATTCCGGGAAGAATACGGACAGGCCGGAGTTTCAAAAGCTGTTAGGAGAAATCCGAAAGGGCCGGGTGCGGCGGGTAATCGTTTATAAGCTGGACAGAATCAGCCGTTCCATTCTGGACTTTGCAAACATGATGGAGCTGTTCCAGGAATATGACGTGGAGTTTGTTTCGTCCACAGAAAAGTTCGACACCTCAACCCCAATGGGGCGGGCCATGCTGAATATTTGTATCGTATTCGCACAGCTTGAACGTGAGACAATCCAGAAACGCGTCACGGACGCTTACTACTCCCGGTGCCTGAAAGGTTTTCACATGAGCGGACAGGCCCCCTATGGTTATCAGTTGGAGCCGACAGTGGTTGAAGGTATCCGCACAAAAAAGATGGTGGCAGACCCCGAAACTTCCCAATATGTAAAGCTCATGTTTGAAATGTATTCCGAGCCGGAAACGTCTTTTGGTGACATTACACGGTACTTTGAGGAACAGAACATCAAAGTTTACGGTAAATCGCTATTCCGTACCTTTATTTCACAGCTTTTAAGAAATCCTGTTTACGCACAAGCAGATTTAGAACTCTACGAATTTTTTAAAAGCCAGGGGGCGGCTATTGTCAATGACGCTTCCGATTTTGCCGGAACCAATGGCTGTTATCTCTATCAGGGCCGGGACGTGAAGGAGGATAAAGACAGGAGCCTGAAAGACCAGATACTTGTAATCGCTCCACATGAAGCGCTCATACCGTCTGATGTATGGCTGAAATGCAGGAAGAAGCTAATGACAAATAAGAGTTTTCAACAAGGACGTAAGCCGAAAAATACATGGCTTGCCGGAAAAGTTAAATGCGGGTGTTGCGGATATGCCTTAAAGGCAACACACGTTCCGAACAGCGAAGGCTATTTTCGCTGTAGTAAACGGACTGAAAATAAAGGCTGCCCGGGCTGTGGTAAAATCCGTAAATCTGAATTTGAGGAATTTATTTTCAGTGCTATGCGGGCGAGATTTAAAAATTTTCAAGTCCGCCATAGCCGGGAGGAAAAAGTCAATCCCAAACTGACCGCCCATCAAATTGAACTGGCGCAAGTTGAAGCCGAGATTGAAAAACTACTTGATACGCTAACCGGAGCCAACGCAACACTTCTTGCCTATGCTAACAAAAAAATTGAAGAACTGGACACTCGCCGCCAGACCATTTCAAAGGAGATTGCGGAAATGTCCATTGAAACAATGTCACCCCAAAAGGAGCAGGAACTCTCTTATTACCTCGACCATTGGGACAGCATTGAATTTGACGACAAAAGGAAAGCCGTTGACGGCCTGATTATTTCAATCAGCGCAACTAGCGACCACGTTCAAGTAGAGTGGAAAATCTAAGCTCTAACTTCTGGATTATCCCACTCTACTTACTTTCAAATCTATCTTTTCTTTTTAATCTTGTTTGTACCCCTTGTACACCGTTGCTTCCGTTATGATAGAACTATTACCAATATTGAAAGGAATTTCTAAATGAAGATGAGCATGAACAACGGAGAATAGGGATGTGACCTTTATTTTGACGATCCAGACTTTCCAAGAATTCTGCATGTTTGGCTGGAATCGAAGTCCCTGTACAGTATCTCTCGACAGAGAACAATTTTTCATAACTACGGAATTTGGTTCTCATTTTCAAAGAAGGATGAATGTCAGCTGATCTGAGCATTCATCCTCTTCCTCATCATCCTCGTCAAAATCACCGGCATCTCCAAAAAGAGCCTCGTGTTCCTCTTTGCTGGTACACATTAATTCATCCCATAAGAATCTTTCAGTTGCATCAATTTTTCCGTCACCGTTAAAATCCTTCCACTTGATGCCGACACCCTACTTAAAGATTACTGATTTGTTTTTCTTTGTACCTTTATCATAACACAAATGCTGTCCAATAAAACAGACTCTTCACATCTATTACTTCGTTTGAAATATCTTTTGGGAATCCGCAAAAGCCCGTAAACTCCCGATTGACTTTTCATTGGCAGTCTGGCAGTTCCAGCCGTTTCAATTTGTGAGCATCTAATCCAATAACCGTCTCTGCCCCTTTCTCTTCGGCTATCTTCCAGAACTCTTCCCAATAATGATGTTTGTGTCGCATGGAGGAACAATTCTTTTCCAGAGGCAATCCGTATTGCACAGCCGTATCGATAACCCGTATCGCAACCGCTTCCATTTCCAGAGTCCAGATTTTCTGTCTTCTGAAAATCCGGTCTGGATGAGCAACGCTCTTGAAACAACCTGTTTTCATTCCCGCGATCATCGCATCGCCAAGAGCTGTGTATTCATATCTTCCAGCAATCGTTCTTTCGGCCATTCGAAAGTATAATGCTCTCTGTCTTCCGGGTCTTCTGCCATATGCTGACCGAGCAATAAGATTTCCAAATCCGGATTGTTGGAAAGTTCTTGATAATATCCGCTCCGATCGTATCCAGAAAAATACTCAATCTCCAGTCCGATATGAATTTTAATCTGCCTCTGATACTGCTCTTTCAGATTTTTAAGAGTGGATATGTATTCCGACAGCTCCTCATACTTCATCCGACCGCCAAACGGATTGTCGGGGAACGGAGCGTGATCCGTAAACCAGAGATCCGTCGCTCCAAGACTAATCGCCTTTTTGATATATTCTTCATCAGATACCATTTCTGCATGTCCACATCGTAACGTATGCACATGGAAAAGATATCGTTCTCCTAATGAAATCATTTCTTTACCTTCTTTCATTGATGCCAAACACATGACGGCATACCATTAAATACATTTTATAAATATATTTTCGTTCTAAAGAACTATACATTGTTCCTTAGATTCTGTATGTTATTCAGTTCAATCAATATAATACCTTTAGAACTAAGTATCGTTCCAAAGGAGGGTTTGCAAATGGATCTGAAAGCGGTTGGACTGCGTATCAAAGAAGCTCGGGAAGCAAAAAATCTGACACAGGAAAATCTGGCAGCCATCGTCGATCTCAGCACGACACATATCAGCGTCATTGAACGTGGTTTAAAGACCATGCGGCTTGATAACTTCGTCGCCATCGCAAATGCCCTGGATGTCTCCGCCGACTCTCTCCTCTCGGACGTTGTAACCAAATCTACGGAAGCAGATGAATGAACTGTCGGAAGCCATTCGCAGTCTTCCTTCCGATGAACAGAATAGACTCACTAAAGCTCTCCGTGCTTATCTGGAATAGATATCTTCTTATATTAATACGATTTCCTGTCAGACATTTTTTACAGGAAGAAAATTCAAACCATAGCAAACTCTTTTTCTTTGCGGGATTCAGAGATATTTCTTTGTCTCGCTCGTATTTTCTCATCATCTTCTGACATAAAGGTATCTTCTTTGTCGAATTTTGTCAATCTTTGTCAATCGAAAATGGTTTTCCCATTCCATGGAGGATGATATATTGGTCTAAAGAACTACAAAACATTCTTTTGCAAGGAGTACGACTATGGGACAAAACGAAACGCCAAATACAACTGATTGCACGGTGCAGGAATTTGATTTTACCGGAACCCATGATGATCTTGCGTTTTTTCCTTTTATTTCCTAAACAAAGGTTTTCAAAATCCCGTAACTGGAAAATCTGAAACGGGATTTTCGTTATCACATTTACCTGTAAATGGCTTAAAACTGGCATTTCTCTCATTATCATGTTCGCGATACAAACGGAAAGCCTGTTTACGAAATAAAAGGAATAACCTTAGCGCTTTCCGATTCTGATATTCGTGATATGAAAGGAAAATGTGCATTTTCACTTATTTCTTTGTTCACAAAATAAAAGGAAAACACTTTTACCATATATTCACGATATAAAAGGAATAAAAAACAGCGTTTTCCAACCCTATATTCAGGATATAAAAGGAAAACGCTGTTGTGGTTTCAGACTGTCTTGTTCGCGATCTCGCGTAAATTACAGATATTTGATTTGATACGCTTGTTCACGATAGTTTGTAAAACATAAGATTATATTTTTAACTGCTTGTTCGCAATATGAAAGGAAAAATTTACACTTTCCGAACCTCTTGTTCGCGATATAAAAAGCATGTTCGTGATATAAAAGGAATTAAACAAAAATCTATTACAATTCCTCCACATTCTCAACTACTTTTCCATCTCTCCAGATGCGCTCCAGATCATAAAACAGTCTGTCATCGCGGGAGAAAATGTGTACGATCAGATCGCCGTAATCCATCAGGATCCATCCGGCAGTCTGATAGCCCTCGATCTGACGGCACTCATGACCGGCTTTGCCGAGTTCTTCCTCTACATTATCTGCCATTGCCTTTACCTGGCTGGCGTTGCTTCCGTCTGCGATGACAAAGTAATCAGCCAGTACAGATACTCCATGAATATCAATGACGCGAATATCTTCGCCTTTTTTATCTTCCAGCGCCTTTACGGCAAGTTTGGTCAGCTCTTTTGCTTCCACGGGGATTATCCTCCTCATTATTTTATTTAAATCCTGTTAATGTGTCTATTGATGAACATGACGTTCATGATAGTATTCCCAGGTCTGTTCGGTTGTATCATCCTCTGCCGTGCCCGTTTCCTTTAAATAATTGCGGGTGCTGTCCAGAATCTGATACAGCGCTTCGTCCAGATCTTCAAATGCAAGACGGCGGAGCTTCGGCAGATTTGGCGCCTTATCACGGCGCGGTTCGATGTAATCGGCTACGTACAGGATCTTGTCTAACAGGGACATCGCCGGTTTTCCGGTCGTATGGCAGGCGATTGCAGATAAGACCTCTGGATCGGTAATACCATACTTGTGTTCTGCCATCCATGCGCCTAATTTTGCATGAATCACAGCCGGAGCCCGCAGTTCACCTTCAGTCAGTTCAATGCCATGCTCCTGGCATTTGCAGATGATAGTCGCATCATCGTAGCGCTTTGCACAGTCGTGGAGAAGTCCAGCCATCTCCGCCTGATCCAGATTGGCACTGTAACGCATTGCCAGAGCCATGCATGTGTATGAAACACCCAGCGTATGTTCATAGCGCATCGGGTTCAATTTCTTTTTCAAATGCTTCCGTATCTCTGTAATTCTTTCGTCCATTACACATTTACCTCCTGATACAAGCCGTGCTGTTCGATATATTGACAGACTTCCTTCGGCACCAGTGAACGAACGTCTGCTGCGTGTCCTGCCCGGAAAGCCGCGCGGATCTCCGCCGAAGCGACATCCATTTCACGGCAGTGAAGACGCAGAATATGCGCCTGATATTTCTGGTTTAAATAGGAAATCTGCTCATCCAGCGAACGATCCGCCTCCTCATGCTCTCTTGCTGCCGCCAAAAATGTGACGGCTGGAAGAACATATTCGGGATGATACCATTTTTCAATGTCCATAATTGAGTCTGCGCCCGCGATAAAGAAAAATTCAACATCCGGATATTCTTCTTTCAATAAGCGAAGCGTGTCTGCTGTGTAGGTATTTCCGCCGATTCTGCGGAGTTCAAAATCAGACAGCTTAAAATAAGGATACGGCGCGATCGCAGCTGCAGTCATTGCCAAACGGTCCTTTGCCGCTGTGATCGTATGATCCTTTTTATGCGGCGGGATCCTGGAGGGCATATACCAGATGCAGTCAAGATCATATTCTTCATACGCCTGTCTTCCCAACATGATATGTCCATTATGGATCGGGTCAAATGTTCCCCCCATAATACCGATCTTTTTCATCGTCATCCGTATCCTTTCTGTCAGAGATTCATTCGCAGAATGCAGCCCCTTTATTTTGGCAGAACGATCTTACGTTTCTTCTCGTCCTTTGCCTCTTTATAAAGAACAATTTTCTTGCCGATTACCTGTACTACCTGTGCGTGGGTACGCTCAGCCAGAACGGCTGCCAGCTCATTGCCGTCATCGACGCAGTTCTTCAGAATATTCAGTTTAATTAACTCGCGGGCCTCCAGCGCCTCTGCCACAGCAGCGGTCAGTTCTGGCGTCAGGCTGGATTTGCCGATCTGGAAGATCGGATCCATGGTCATCGCGAGACCTTTTAAATAAGCTCTCTGTTTGCTTGTCATAAAATCTATCTCCTGTTAAAATTCAAACTCAGATCCAGTGTGGATTTCTGAGTTTGAAATATTGTAAATGTCAATTATTTATAGTAATCAAATTCAAGACCATACATACGAACTGTATCGCCCTCTTCGATGCCAGCCTCTTCCAGCTCAGCCAGAATACCGCTGTCCTTTAAGAATTTCTGGAAGAACTGGAAGCCCTTCTCAGAATCAAGGTTTGTGTAACCAAGCATCTTCTCGATCTTCGGTCCTTCTACCACATAAATACCATCTTCATTGCGTTCCACGGTATATGGAAGATTCTCGCCCTGATACTGGTACTCAAATTCTTTTTCGAAAATAACTGGCTTGCGGTCAACCGTTTTCAGCAGATCATTTACATGGTAAAGGAGCTCTTTTACACCCTGTCCGGTAACTGCAGAAATGGCAAATACCTGGATGCCTTCCGGCTCAAATTCGCGTTTTAAGCGCTCTACCGGGTCTTCCCAGTCCTCTTCGCCGGTATTGTAAATCGAATCTACCTTGTTGGCAGCAATCACCTGCGGACGCTCTAAAAGCGACGGATTATATGCTTTTAACTCCGCATTGATGGTACGGATATCTTCAACTGGATCACGTCCCTCGACGGATGCCGCATCCACAACATGAACGAGAACCTTGGTTCTCTCGATATGGCGCAGGAAATCATGTCCCAGACCGATTCCCTGGGAAGCACCCTCGATGAGCCCCGGAATATCTGCCATGACAAAGCCTTGTCCATCCTGCAGATCAACCACGCCAAGATGCGGGTTCAGCGTCGTGAAATGGTAATTGGCAATCTTCGGACGTGCATTGGAAACGCGTGAAAGCAAGGTCGATTTACCGACGTTCGGGAAACCAACCAGACCAACATCTGCGATTACCTTTAATTCCAGCTGTACCCAGAGTTCCTGTGCCGGCTGTCCCGGCTGTGCATACTTCGGAACCTGCATCGTCGAGGTCGCAAAGTGCATATTTCCAAGACCGCCCTTGCCACCTTTTAAAATCACTTCTCGGCGGTTCTCGCCGGACATATCCGCGATTACCTTACCGGATTCAAAATCCTTGATAACGGTTCCTTCCGGAACCTTGACAATCAGATCCTCGCCGTCTGCTCCGTGACAGCGGCGCTTTCCGCCCTGCTCTCCGTCGCCAGCCACATATTTGCGGACATGACGGAAATCGGTCAGGGTATTCAGTCCGTCGTCCACTTCAAAAATGACATCGCCGCCGCGACCGCCATCGCCGCCGTCCGGACCGCCAGCAGCTACGAAAAGTTCCCGGCGGAAGCTGACATGACCGTCGCCGCCTTTTCCGGATCTGATATAAATTTTTGCACTGTCGGCAAACATAAATACCTCCTTCTGATCTGAAAGAAGCTCCATACGAATTGTATGGAGCTTCTTTATAATTATTCGTTAATTGTTCTCGGGTAAACAGAAACCTGCTTTTTGTCTCTGCCCTTTCTTTCAAACTTTACGACGCCGTCAACCATAGCGAATAATGTATCATCTCCACCGCGTCCTACGTTCACACCTGGATGAATCTTGGTTCCGCGCTGTCTGTAAAGAATGTTGCCAGCTAATACGAACTGTCCGTCTGCTCTCTTCGCACCAAGTCTCTTGGACTCAGAATCACGACCGTTCTTTGTGGAACCAACACCTTTTTTATGAGCGAATAACTGAAGGTTCATTTTAAACATGCGTTACACCTCCCTGAATCGAATTTTAATGTATTTATCTCCATAACTCTCCGCGATATCGGTAAGTCCAAGTATCAGCGAATCCATTAGGAGTTTTGATTCCGCACTTACAGTACCGGTAAAATGAAAAATAAACTGACCTGTCTTTTCATTCACACTACCCTTAAAACCGTCATCGGTAAATTTCTCCACCGAATTAGCCATATTGACAGTCAGAACAGATACAGCCGCACAGACAATATCTTTGCCGTACTCATCATATCCAGCATGTCCCTTTACTTCCACTCCCGTGGTACATCCTTTGGAATCGGAGTATACGTCTACTTGAATCATTTCAATTAAGCGTTGATCTTTTCGATCTTAACTTCTGTAAAGAGCTGTCTGTGACCATTTTTCTTATGGTAGCCAGTTTTTCTCTTATACTTGTAAACGATAACTTTTTTGCCTTTGCCTTCTTTAACAACTGTTGCGGATACAGTAGCACCCTCTACAGTCGGGCATCCGATCTTCATCTCACCGTTATTAACAGCCAGAACCTGATCGAAAGTAACAGCTTCACCTGCAGCAGCACCGAGTCTCTCAACTTTGATTACATCGCCCTCGGCAACCTTATACTGCTTACCACCTGTTGCAATAATCGCGTACATCTGATGGCACCTCCTATTATCATTACTCGCCAGCTATGGCGGCTTGCGCACTTTTAGCCTCGCTGTGCGGCACACTTAGATATTCTAGCATCGGAATATGGATCTGTCAACGGTTTTTTCTTGAATTTGGGAGAAAATTTTAAACCAGTGTTACGGATAAAGCTGCTTTTTCCAAGTCCTCATAAGTACCACCAAATTGTTCAAGGGCTTGTTCCTTTGTTAGTATGCCTTTTTCAATCAGGTTTAAAAGTATTTTAGCCTCACCAACCTTCTCCCCTTCTGCAAACTCCGCCTTCCGTATCAATTCCGTTTCCCTCTTCTCGTCATACTCAAAAATACACACCTCTATCGCCTCCGCTCGATTCTTCCTCAGAAACTCTGCCAATATATTTTCATCGATACATTCCGTTACAGCCTTTTCAACCGCTTGATTGATATCTTTGTATTCAATCGCATACTGCCGTATTTTATGAACCAACAGCATATACTCTTTCAACAACCGGCAGGTTTCCAGGATCTCCAGATTTTTATCCAAATTGATATTTAAAACCTTCACAAGCAATTCCAGCTCAGGATGTTCTGTCTTCTGCATGAACGAATGTGACAATTTAAGCAGCCCCTCCGCCTCCCGCTCTTTTTCTCCATTGTAGAATACTACAAAATGCGGTGTCGGCAGTTCCACCAATGCCGATGCGTACAAGGTCTGGTTCCGGACCAGCATCTGGTACTCTTTTGCCACATAGAACAGAAAACGCAGTGGCATATTCGGATTCCATGTCGATTGATGTTCATATAAGTTTAACTGCATATCCAGCAAAAATGCCTGATCGTTTTTCATATTCATATATACAGCATTTTTCAGCGTCACAATCTCCAATTCTTTCGGATCTGTATAATGCGAATGATTCACTGCATTGTACAGACTCAGCAGATTCTCCCTTGTGCTGAACAGCATCCGGAACAGCGTGTCCTTGTGATTTCTCCGCACCCTCATTAAATTCCCCATAATTCTCCCCTTTCTGACAGGAGAATCTGGCTTTTCTGAGAATCTCCTGCCCTTTTGTATTGCCAAGTTGGATAAGCATAAGATTTCTCAGATTAATAATTAGAATATAAGATTGCTTGAATTGCAGATAAAGAAATATATATGCTTGATGAGTTAAATGTAACATATCTGGTTCAGATATGCAAGTAAGAATTTTGCAACTATTTATTCTGTAAATACGTACAAACGATATAACGTGTGTATTTCCTGTATGTGAAATGATACATAACAATATGGCTAAAAAGCGATTCTATA
>NZ_QUGD01000037.1:0-12615 GCF_003478795.1 Clostridium sp. AF21-20LB
TCAGGAAACCGCGATGGACAGAGAAGCGGCGGCTATCAGGAAACCGTGACGGCCAGAGAAGCGGCGGCTATCAGGGCGGCCGTGATGGTCAGAGAGGCGGACGCGATGGACGCGGCGGTTTAAATATTCCGAAGCCATCCTTCGACAGCCCGGTTGTACAGAAACCGCAGAACAACAAGCAGAATAAGAATAATTACAAGAACGATAAATATAGCAAGATCGACCATGAGGAAGAGATGCACTCCAAGGGAAGAGGCGGAAAGAACGTAAAGAGCGCTGTTCAGCCGCCGCAGAAGAAGGAGGCAAAGGTTGAGGAGATCAAGACAATCACGATCCCGGAGGTAATCACCATCAAGGAGCTCGCAGACAAGATGAAACTTCAGCCGTCTGTGATTGTAAAGAAGCTCTTTTTACAGGGCAAGGTTGTCACCATCAATCAGGAAGTAGATTACGAGCAGGCAGAAGAGATCGCGATGGAGTTTGACGTACTCTGTGAGAAAGAGGTCAAGGTTGACGTCATCGAGGAACTTCTGAAAGAGGAAGAAGAGGATGAGAAGGACATGGTAACCCGTCCGCCGGTTGTATGCGTTATGGGTCATGTCGATCATGGTAAAACCTCCCTTCTGGATGCAATCCGCCAGACCAATGTAACTGCAAAAGAGGCAGGCGGTATCACCCAGCACATCGGTGCGTACATGGTAGAGATCAACGGACAGAAGATCACATTCCTCGATACGCCGGGACATGAGGCATTTACCGCAATGCGTATGCGTGGTGCAAAATCCACTGATATTGCAATCCTCGTTGTTGCAGCAGATGACGGTGTTATGCCGCAGACCATCGAGGCGATCAACCATGCGAAGGCAGCAGGTGTTGAGATCATTGTAGCGATCAATAAGATCGATAAGCCGAGTGCCAATATCGAGAAGGTAAAACAGGAGCTTATCGAGTACGAACTGGTTCCGGAGGACTGGGGCGGCAGCACCATCTTCGTTCCGGTATCTGCACATACCAAGGAAGGTATCAAGGAACTGCTTGAGATGATCCTTCTGACCGCAGAGGTAAAAGAGTTAAAGGCAAACCCGAACCGTAATGCGAGAGGTCTTGTCATCGAGGCAGAGCTGGATAAGGGTAAAGGTCCGGTTGCGACCGTCCTGGTACAGAAAGGTACCCTGCATGTCGGCGATCCGATCGCGGCAGGCGCCTGCTACGGCCGTGTCCGTGCGATGATGGACGATAAGGGACGCCGCGTCAAAGAGGCTGGTCCGTCCACTCCGGTCGAGATTCTGGGTCTTAATGATGTACCGAACGCCGGAGAGGTATTTGTACAGCCGGAGAATGAGAAAGAGGCGAGAAGCTTTGCAGAAACCTTTATCTCTGAGAGCAAGAATAAGTTAATTGAAGATACAAAGATGAAGCTTTCCCTGGACGATCTGTTCTCCCAGATCAAGGCAGGAAATGTAAAGGAACTTCCACTGATCGTCAAGGCAGATGTACAGGGTTCTGTCGAGGCAGTAAAACAGAGCCTGATGAAGCTGTCCAACGAGGAAGTCGTAGTCAAGGTCATCCACGGCGGTGTTGGTGCGATCAACGAGTCCGACGTCAGTCTGGCAGCCGCATCCAACGCGATCATTATTGGTTTCAATGTGCGCCCGGACGCAACCGCGAAGTCCATCGCAGAGCGTGAGAAAGTAGACGTTCGTCTCTACCGCGTCATCTATCAGGCAATCGAGGATGTCGAGGCAGCGATGAAGGGTATGCTTGACCCGATTTACGAGGAGCAGGTAATCGGTCACGCCGTTGTACGTCAGACCTTCAAGGCTTCCGGCGTTGGTACTATCGCTGGTTCCTACGTCCTGGATGGTAAATTCCAGAGAGGCTGCAAGGCACGTATTACCCGTGACGGCGAGCAGATCTTCGATGGTCCGCTGGCATCCTTAAAGCGTTTCAAGGACGACGTGAAGGAAGTTGCTTCCGGATACGAGTGTGGTCTTGTATTTGAGAAGTTCAACGATCTGCAGGAAGACGATATGATCGAAGCATATGCGATGGTAGAGGTTCCGCGCTAGAAAGGCAGAGGGATTCATGCGTAAAAATAGCATTAAAAATACAAGAATTAACAGTGAAGTACAGAGAGAGCTGAGTTCCATCATCAGCCGTGAGCTGAAAGATCCGCGGATTCATCCGATGACAACGGTTGTCTCCGTGGAGGTAACTCCGGATCTCAAGTACTGCAAGGCGTATATCAGCGTGTTAGGCAACGAGGAAGCGGCGAAGGATACGATTCAGGGACTGAAAAGTGCTGTCGGATTTGTCCGCACCCAGCTTGCAAAACGCATTAATTTACGGAATACGCCGGAAATTACATTTATTCTCGATCAGTCGATTGAGTACGGTGTACACATGACCCGCCTGATCGATGAAGTAACTGAAAACCTCAGAGACTCAGAATCGGGAGATGAGGAAGAAAATGAGTAAAAATATCTTAGAGGCGTCACTGGAAGGGGCGGAGCACATCGTACTGCTTGGTCACATCCATCCGGACGGGGACTGTATCGGAACGACTCTGGGACTGCTTAACTATCTGCGGGAGAATTATCCGCAGATAGAGGCAGAACTGTTTCTCGACCATCCGGCTGCTAAATTTTCTTATATGAATGATTTTGAGAAAATTCATACCGAGATTGTGCCGGAAAAACAGTTTGATCTGTGCATTACGCTGGATGCCAGCGACAAAGAGCGTCTGGGCGCCTACGCGGTCTATTTTGACAGCGCCGCCAAGACACTCTGTATCGATCATCACAGAACCAATACAGGATTTGCAGAACAAAATTACATCATTCCGGACGCAAGCTCCTGCAGCGAAGTGTTATACACGCTTCTTGATGAGGCAAAGATCAGCAGGGAGGCGGCAGAGTGTCTCTATACCGGAATTGTGCATGACACAGGTGTATTTAAGTACAATTCAACGACCCGGAAAACGATGGAAATCGCGGGCGCGCTGATGGAAAAAGGCGTGAACGCGGCGAAGATCATCGACGACAGCTTTTACCGCAAGACCTACGCACAGAACCAGATTCTCGGAAAAGCGCTGCTTGGCAGTACACGGATTCTGGATGGAAGATGTATTTTCAGTGTGGTTTCCCAGAAAGAAATGGAGTTTTACGGTGTCGATACGAACGATCTGGATGGCATTATCGATCAGCTCCGGATTACCGAAGGAGTGGAATGTGCCATTTTCATCTATGAAAAGGCGTTCAACGAGTACAAGGTCAGCCTTCGTTCCAACGACTATGTCGATGTGAGCAAGGTGGCGGCGTATTTCGGCGGCGGCGGACACATCCACGCGGCGGGCTGCACGATGCAGGGACATCCGAGGGATGTGATCAACAACCTGACGGGACATATTGAGAAACAGATGGATGCCCGTAGGGAGGAATAGGAGGTTCTGTTGCTGATTGCGCTGCCTGCTTTCAGGTGCACAGCGCATGGACGGTAATAGTTCTGATTTTTTAGGAGATTTTATGTTTCACGGTGTGATAAACATTTATAAAGAACCGGGGTTTACGTCCCACGATGTGGTGGCGAAGCTCCGGGGCATTTTGAGACAGAAAAAGATCGGTCATACGGGTACGCTCGATCCGGCAGCGGAGGGCGTACTCCCTGTATGTCTGGGGAAGGGCACGAAGCTGTGCGACCTTTTGACGGATAAGAGAAAGACGTATCAGGCAGTTCTTTTGCTGGGAACCGAAACCGATACGCAGGATACGACAGGAACGATTCTTTCGGAGAAACCGACGGAACAGCTGACAGAACCGGCAGTCCGCGGGGCGGCGGAGAGCTTTGTTGGTCCGTATATGCAGGTACCGCCGATGTATTCGGCGCTTAAGGTCAACGGAAAGAAGCTCTACGAGCTGGCGAGAGCCGGAAAAGAGGTAGAGCGGGCAGCACGTCCGGTGGAAATCTATGATCTTCAGATAGATGCGATGGAACTGCCGCGTGTGACGATGACCGTGACCTGTTCCAAGGGAACCTACATCCGTACCCTGTGCCATGACATCGGTGAAAAGCTGGGATGCGGCGGCTGTATGGAAAAACTGATCCGCACCCGCGTCGATCGATTTGTGATCGGGGACAGCCTGCGCCTGTCCGAGGTGGAAGCGCTGGCGAAAGCCGGTCAGATCGAGGATAGGATCGTGCCGGTGGATGGAATGTTTGAGGACTGCCCGGCGTATGTGTCGGAGAGCGAAGTTCTGGATAAGCTGCTGCAGAATGGAAATCCATTCCCGAAGGGGCTGGGACCGAGAGACGGCTGCTTAGTGCAGATCGGAAGCAGTTTGGCTGAACACCAGGTTTCTGCGGATGGAAACTCAGAGATGGTACTTCCAGATTCTGGAATCATCCGCGTCTATGACAGCGCAAACCAGTTTATCGGTCTCTATGCCTATCAGCCGGAGAAGAAACAATGGAAACCACGTAAGATCTTTCTGGGAGGAGAGTAAGATGCAGTATTTTGCCGGAACCAGAGAATTTCAGATAAAAGAGCCGACTGCGGTCACGATCGGTAAGTTTGACGGTCTTCACAGAGGACATCAGAAGCTGCTGCGGGAAGTGATGCGGTATCGGGAAAAAGAATATAAACCAGCGGTGTTTACCTTTGAGACGGCACCGGGAACCTTGATCCGGGGAAAGCTGCAGACGATGATCACGACCAACGAGGAGCGCGAGGAGAACCTGCGCGAGGCGGGGGTGGAGTATCTGGTGGAATATCCGTTCAACCAGGAAGTCGCACATATGGACCCGGAACAGTTTGTTGCCGAGATTCTGGTCGGCAAGATGGGCGCAAAGGCGATCGTGTCCGGTCCGGACTGCCATTTTGGCTACCAGCGGAAGGGCGATGCTGAACTGCTTCGGAAACTGGCACCGAAATATGGATATGAGGTATCGATCGTTGAAAAGGCGATGGATGGCGAACGCGAGATCAGCAGCACCTATATCCGGGAAGAGCTGGCGAAGGGAAATATCCGCAAGGCGAATGAACTGTTGGGATACGAGTACCGGATCAGCGGACAGGTGGTACACGGGGAGCATTTAGGCTCCACCCTAGGGTTTCCGACGGCGAATATCCTGCCGGGAATCCAGAAACATCTTCCGGCGTTCGGGGTATATCTCTCCCGGACGGTGATTGATGGTGCTTCTTATGGAAGTATCACGAATATTGGAAAAAAACCGACGATTGCCGGAGAACGACCGGCGGGGGCGGAGACATATATCTATGATCTGGATGAAAACCTGTATGGGAAAAAGATAGAGGTTCATTTTTTAGATTTTATGCGGCCGGAGATGAAATTTTCCGGGGTGGATGAGTTGAAGATGCAGGTTTTGAAGGATAAAGAGACCGGGAGAAAAATGCACGGAGCGGAACGATGAGAGTTCAGCTTCGTGCATTTTTTAAATATGATTCAGGTAGGCAGCTGCTTCCTCTGCCGCCAAATGGATATATTCATTCATTGGTAAATTCTGTGTTCCTACTAAAATATGGCGGCAATAGGAGCTTCCACTGACAGGAATCAGGATTTTCTGGGCGCGGCTTTGTCCGATGGCGGCTGCCATGGCGGGGGTGATTTCTCCTAAGAGGGAGTCTGCAATGACGATGCCGATTGGTCCGATGATTAGGTCGGCATCGCGGCAGGCGACGAGAACGGGGTTTTCTCCGGTGGCGCCCATGGCAGCTCCGGCTTTCATCATCGCGGCAGTGGCAGTGGTGTTGGCACCGAGCGCGAGAAGCGGCTGTCCGGGACAGAGTTTATGGATTTCTTCTACGAGAGCGCGCCCCATGCGTCCGCCCTGACCGTCGATGATGACAACTTTTTTCATAATGGATACCCCCTTTCCTTTTCGTAGGATTTTCGTAGGACAAGATAATAAAAAAGAATGTGCCTTGGCACATTCTCGCGCAGGAACGAAAATAAGAGGGTCTAAATCTGCCTTTTGGACAAAATAAACACCCCAGTATATCTTTACTATAATATCATACATTTTGAAAAAAGAAAAGCAAAAAAGATCGATTTTTGTAAAATTTTTTGTTTACAAATAAAGCGCTTTCTATTATAATGCTGATAATGGCTAACTGGGGTCTGGCAGAGCTGCGATTGGCGGAGGCTGTCAGGGTGACGGAAGATCAGACAGACGCGCGTGAAGGCACCGCGGAGGTGCTTGATTTTTAGTTGATCCGGGAGGCCGCTTTTTTAAAGCCAAAAAACAGCAGACAATGAGAGGGAGAAAACATGAGGAGAAATGACATTCACAAAGTATTGATTATCGGTTCCGGTCCAATCATTATCGGACAGGCGTGTGAGTTCGATTATTCGGGAACACAGGCGTGCAAGGCACTGAGAAAACTCGGCTATGAGATTGTGCTGGTCAATTCCAATCCGGCTACGATTATGACGGATCCGGAGACAGCAGATGTGACTTATATTGAGCCGCTGAACGTAGACCGTCTGACTCAGATCATTGAAAAAGAGCGCCCGGATGCGCTGCTCCCGAACCTGGGTGGACAGTCCGGACTGAACCTCTGCTCCGAATTGGCAGCAGCAGGTGTTCTGGATAAATATGATGTTAAAGTAATCGGCGTTCAGGTTGATGCTATCGAGCGTGGTGAGGACCGTATCGAGTTTAAGCATACAATGGAAAGCTGGGCATCGAGATGGCTAGAAGTGAGGTTGCCTACAGCGTTGAGGATGCACTGGCAATCGCAGATAAACTGGGTTATCCGGTTGTTCTTCGTCCGGCTTACACCATGGGCGGCGAAGGCGGCGGTCTTGTATATAACGTAGAAGAACTGAAGACCGTGTGTGCAAGAGGCCTGCAGGCCAGCATGGTTGGTCAGGTTCTGGTAGAGGAGTCTATCCTTGGATGGGAAGAGCTTGAGCTGGAAGTTGTCCGCGATGCGAAGAACAACATGATCACTGTCTGCTTTATTGAAAATATTGATCCGCTGGGCGTACACACCGGAGATTCCTTCTGTTCTGCTCCGATGTTAACCATTTCGGAAGAAGTACAGAAACGTCTGCAGGAGAAATCCTACAAGATCGTAGAAGCAATCCAGGTAATCGGCGGTACCAACGTACAGTGGGCACACGATCCGAAGACAGACCGTGATATTGTTATCGAGATCAACCCGAGAACCTCCCGTTCGTCCGCCCTGGCATCCAAGGCAACTGGTTTCCCGATTGCACTGGTATCAGCGATGCTGGCAACCGGTATGACTCTGGATGAGATTCCATGCGGCAAGAGCGGTACTCTGGATCAGTATGTTCCGTCCGGCGACTATATCGTTATCAAGTTTGCACGCTGGGCATTTGAGAAGTTCAAAGGCGCAGAGGACAAGCTGGGAACCCAGATGAAGGCAGTCGGCGAGGTTATGAGTATCGGAAAGACCTACAAAGAGGCATTCCAGAAGGCAATCCGAAGCCTGGAGAGAGGCCGCTACGGTCTTGGTCATGCGAAAGACTTCGATAAGAAGACAAAAAAAGAACTGCTTGCGATGCTGCATGTTCCGAGCAGCGAACGTCAGTTTATTATGTACGAGGCACTTCGTAAGGGCGCTACCGTAGACGAGCTGTTCGAATTAACCAAGATTAAACATTACTTCATCCAGCAGATGAAGGAACTGGTAGAAGAGGAAGAAAGCCTGATGCAGTATAAGGCGAGGTTCCGCCGGTTGAGGTTCTCCGCCAGGCGAAGCTGGACGGTTTTGCAGATAAATATTTAAGCGAGCTGTTAGGCGTTACAGAGGAAGAGATCCGCGATGCAAGAACCAAAGAAGGTATCGTAGAAGGCTGGGAGGGCGTACACGTAAGTGCCACACCGGATTCTGCATACTACTTCTCAAGCTACCATATCAAGGATCAGAGTCCGTGCAGCGACAACAAGAAGATCATGATTCTGGGCGGCGGTCCGAACCGTATCGGTCAGGGTATTGAGTTCGACTACTGCTGCGTACATGCAGCTATCGCCCTGAAAGAGCTTGGATTTGAGACAATTATCGTTAACTGCAACCCAGAGACCGTATCTACAGACTATGATACCTCCGATAAACTGTATTTCGAGCCGCTGACTCTGGAAGATGTATTAAGCATCTATCACAAGGAGAAACCGCTGGGAGTTATCGCACAGTTTGGTGGCCAGACACCGCTGAACCTGGCAGCAGACCTGAAGAAATATGGTGTCAACATTCTGGGTACAACTCCGGAAACCATTGACATGGCAGAGGATCGTGACCTGTTCCGTGCGATGATGGATAAACTGCAGATTCCGATGCCGGAGTCAGGCATGGCAGTTACCGTTGATGACGCATTAGAGATTGCGAATAAGATCGGTTACCCGGTTATGGTTCGTCCGTCCTATGTACTTGGCGGCCGCGGCATGGAGGTTGTTCATGACGATGAAGCGATGACCTTCTATATGAGAGCAGCTGTCGGTGTAACTCCGGATCGTCCGATTCTGATTGACCGTTTCCTGCATCATGCAACCGAGTGTGAGGCAGATGCGATCAGCGATGGCGAGAACGTATTTGTTCCGGCTGTTATGGAGCATATCGAGCTGGCAGGTATCCACTCCGGAGACTCCGCTTGTATCCTTCCGTCCAGAAATCTGACCAAGGATCAGGTAGAGACAATCCGCGATTACACAAGCCGTATCGCAAAAGAGATGCACGTAGTAGGTCTGATGAACATGCAGTATGCAATCGAGGACGGCGAAGTATACGTGCTGGAGGCAAACCCGAGAGCATCCCGTACCGTGCCGCTGGTATCTAAAGTATGCAACATCAAGATGGTAAAACTGGCAACGGATATCATGACTTCCTACTTAACAGGTCGTCCGTCACCGGTTCCGGCACTGAAAGAGAAGAAGATTCCGCACTACGGTGTTAAGATGCCGGTATTCCCGTTCAAGATGTTCCCGGAGGTTGACCCGGTACTTGGACCGGAGATGCGTTCCACCGGTGAGGTTCTTGGTATGTCCACCAGCGTTGGTGAGGCTATCTACAAGGCACAGGAAGCAACCCAGACCCGTCTTCCTTCCTCCGGAACTGTCCTCCTGAGTGTCAATGACAAGGATAAGATAGAGCTTATCGAGGTTGCAAGAGGCTTCTACGAGTGTGGCTTTACCCTGATGGGTACAGGCAGAACCTGTGATGTGATGGTAGCAGCAGGACTTCCGGCTGAGAAGGTATGCAAGATCAACGAAGGCCGTCCGAACATTTTAGATAAGATTACCAACGGAGAAGTGGCAATCATTATCAATACCCCGAACGATAAGAAGGGCAGAGGCGATGACAGCTACATCCGTAAGGCAGCTGTAAAGGCGAAGATTCCGTACTTCACCAACATGGCAGCAGCAAAGGCTACTGTACAGGCGCTGAGAAGTATCAAGAAGAACGGACATCTGGAGGTTAAGTCCCTGCAGGAGTTCCATAGCGAGATTCAGTAAATAAAAATAAAAGGGTAAAATCCATTGTTACAGAGTCGTTTCAGTGGATTTTACCGTGACAGTGAATTAATTGAGCTGTTATAGAAAAGAGCGTCTGCCCGGCTGTGAATGCGGGGGTGGCGCTCTTTTAATTGCAGATAGGAATTTTCTGAACTGAAAATTCCGTATGATATCGTATCGATAGCAGATTTTGCCGATTTGAAATGCGAAGCATCGGTAAAATCCCGTTGATGTGCACGGAATGAGTGAGCAGCAACGAATATGTCAGCTTTGCTGACCAGAATCACGCGCCAAGTCTCACGGACGTTCGACTTGAAATACGAGATGCAGCAGCCATGCGCCCAAAATGATTGAAAGCACATACACCGTGTTTCCGGCAAAAATTCCAAATTTAGCAGCGATCTGGGAGTACACAATCTGTGTGGTCGCGTAGTACGGCGTGATATAAAACATATCCGCGTTTCCATACGGATGCGAGGTAACATTGATGATAGTTGCGATGACGCATCCGACCGCAAATACAGCTGTAGACTGCCAGAATCCTTTGGCGGTTGGCAGCACCATGCGGGAAAAGGCGATGAGCAGCCCGATGAAGATCAGAAGGATATGCCAGATAAATCCATGCAAGGTCAGCGTCCAGTACGGGTGCATCAGACCGGACGGATCGACGAACACCATGACGGCACCGAGCAGGTTGTAATTATACATAAAAGTGCAAAAAATACGTTGATATTTATGCGGAACAAAGGGCAGCAGCAGGCAGAGGTACATCGGCAGGCTACAGAGCTGGAATGGAAAATACCACCAGTCGTAGTGCCGGTTGTTTTCTATGTAATAGAGAAAAAGCTGTTTGTAGACCTCGGAAAATGCCAGAAAAACACCGCAGGCAAAGAGCAGATGCAGACGGAACGCTTCGGAGCGCGTCCGCAGCTTCCAGGCGGCAAAGGCGGCGAGTGGGATGCCGATCAGCATAAATACTAAATGAAAGGGAGACCAGACTGCGGGCGGCGTCATGGACCAGGCAGTTAAGGTAAGTAGACGGGAAATCATAAAAAGCCTTCTTTCGTAATAAAACCTAAGGAATGGTTCAGTATCTTGTGAATCATGCTGTAAGCGACCGCGCCCGGCGAGAGAATGTGACAAGGCACATTCTCTTTACGGAAGCAGATGCCCAGTACAGAGAAAACGGTACAGAATAGTTATAGTACGAAATATTAGATTTGCCAAGAATTAACAACAAGATCTGCCCATAATAAGACGATGGGAGATTTACATATTTGCAATTTTTTTCTTTCCAAAGCTGCAAGTTGACAAGCGCCGCCAATTTCCTATATTCTGTAGATATAAGAATCGAGTAAATGATACGGGAGATATACCATGAACCAAAATGAAACTCAATGGGATAGATTCCTGAAAATCCGAACAAGCGGCAGAGACGATTCGCATGCGGATCAATACCGATACCCATACGAACCGACGGCATACGTGGTCCTGGAACGGTTGGCGAACAGCGGATTAATCCGTAAGAATAATACCTTATTGGACTATGGGACCGGCAAGGGAAGAGTCTGTTTTTATTTGTCCTATCAGACAAGGTGTAAAACAATCGGAATCGAATACGATGAACGTATTTATCAGGGGGCAACAGAAAATAAGGAGACGGCAGTGTCCGGAAACCGTACTTCCTTTATCTTAAGCAGTGCGGAGAACTATGAGCTTCCTCCAGAAGTGAACCGGTGTTATTTTTTTAATCCATTTTCGTTAGAGATATTGCATTCTGTTCTTGCCAGGATATATGAGTCCTATTACGAAAATCAGAGAGAGATACTGCTGTTTTTTTATTATCCATCGGAGGAATATATCAGTTGTCTGATGACGGAGGAACAGCTAATGTTTTATGATGAGATCGACACATCGGATTTGTTTCCGGGCGAGGACAAAAGAGAACGGATTATGATATTTGAGGTGATTTTATGAAGCTTTTATTTAAACAGCGGTTATTTTCGTGGTTTGACAGTTATGATATTTATGATGAGTTTGGCAATACAGTATATGTGGTAAAAGGCCAGTTGTCCTGGGGCCATAAGTTGGTGATATATGATGCAGACGGCAATGAAATTGGAATGGTTGTTCAGCGTGTACTGACATTTCTGCCAAAATTTGAGATATATAAAAAAGGCACCTATATCGGATGCTTGAGTAAAGAATTCTCTTTCCTGATGCCGCATTACAATATTGATTACAATGGCTGGCATATCGACGGTTCGATTATGGAATGGGATTATAATATCCTCGATCAAAGGGGATATTCGGTTGCCGGTGTCAGCAAAGAGCTGTTCCATATGACGGACACGTATGTGATTCAGGTAAATGAGCCGGAATATGCACTGGATGCATTAATGTTTGTGCTGGCGATCGATGCGGAAAAATGTTCGAGGACGTAAGAAAGGGTGCGTCTGCTTTTTGCTACAAGAGCACCGAGGCATTCTTGAATAATGACAGGACGATATGGTGAACACAAAAAAGAAACGAGCACCCCGCTTAAGCAATAGCTGTACGGTAACAAACCCATTTCTTGATTATATGATACATTGAACAGTATTAAATGTCAACGAAAAAAAGCATAAGAAATTTCAATGAAAAGCCAGCCAAGCTATTCATCGGAAAGACCATAGAAAAGCTAGGTTCAGATACACTGATTACTCTCCGTGCGTCCGGACCTGTTTTTTGTTGCTATCGTTTCTTTCAGTTGCCTTTGCCACGCCTGCTCTTGGGAGATTTCAGCATATCAGATTTACGAAGAATGCCCATGTTCGATATGGAGAATGTACAAGCCGCCTGGGAAGAGCGAGATAAGGAAATGTTGAAAGTTCTACTGCATGGGTATGTGTGGAACCATATAGAAGGTTAGTAAAAACATTCTTGAAATTGTTGATTCGTTACAGGTTGACAGTTACTGTCATCTTTGGTTTGTAATTGCATTTTTATTAGATATAATTGATTTTATGAATTATCAATTGCATTGCAAAAAGAGTTCAGCATATATGGACGTGTATCTTAAAAAATGACATTTAGTTTTCTGAAGAAACAAATTATGTGAAACGCGTTTTGGTAATT
>NZ_QUGD01000038.1:0-12292 GCF_003478795.1 Clostridium sp. AF21-20LB
ATCCGAAAACTTCCGCTAAATTGCTTCGTTCGACTTGCATGTGTTAAGCACGCCGCCAGCGTTCATCCTGAGCCAGGATCAAACTCTCATGTTAAAGTTTTGATTCCAGCCAAAATTTCGCTTGGCTAATTTTAACCGTTATTACTGTTGTTTTGGTTTTGTTCTGAATGTTCTCTTGAACTTCAAGGCTTAACCAAAAGCCTTTGTTCTTAGAATTTTCAGGGTTTTACATACTGTTCAGTTTTCAAGGTTCTTTGTTGTTGTCTCAGCGACAGCTTATTTATATTATCATAAATAATTGGCTTTGTCAACAACTTTTTTATTTTTTTAATTCTTTTCCAACCCAGAAGATATATAGACATTTTTACATTCATGTCCGTCTTTCGAATTGATTGCCCTTGTCTCAAGGACATGTGTTATAATACCAGAGCAATCTCATAAAGTCAAGCATTTTTCTAAATTTGTTATTCAACATATTTTTTTGTGATTTTTGTGAATATTCCAACTATTTGTTCAATAAAAAATGGATTTTATGCAGTTTCTGATCCTCTCAGTTTCTGCATAAAATCCAAAATTTCTTTTATCTGTTAATACCGATTTGACACCTACCACCTAAAGCAGAAGTCATCTCACATCTGATATTCTTTTAAAAACTCATAATCTGCTCTTCGTCAAGTCTTTTGAGAATTTCGCATGCCAGTTTAACAGCGTTATCAAAATCAGCATAGGCTGAAATTCCGTAATGTGTATGTGCATAGCGAACCGGAACTCCGATAACAATAACCGGGACTGCTTTTTCAGTCAGATGTATCGCTGCACCATTGGTTGAGCCAGCACTACGAACTGCATCCTGAACCGGAATACCAAGCTTTTCTGCCAGATCCAGCGCATATCTCTGATAACGCGGATTGGTGATCATGCGGGAATCAATGTGGCGGAGCATCGGACCACGTTTGATAGCTGTCTGAACCATATATGGCTCAACGCAGGTATCATCTGCCGGGCATCCCTCAAAAACAATTGCGATATCCGGCTTAATTACCTGTGCTGTCACGGTAGCACCACGCACACCAACTTCTTCCTGTGCTGCACAAGCGCCAACAATATCTACATTCAGATCCTGACCAGCCAGTGTATGCATTGTCTTAAGAATTGCCGCACATCCCAGACGGCAGTCAAAACTTTTTCCCACCATCAGATCTGTAGTTTCTGAGTATGTAAATGTCACATCCGGCACTACCGGTTCACCGATACGAATGCCGAACTTTTCAACTGCCTCTTCTTTCGAAACAGCGCCAACATCTACCGTGATATCTTTCATATCCAGAGGTGCTTTACGCTCCTGCTCTGTCATGAAATGCGGAGGTTTACTGGCAGTAAGACCCGGAATATATTCTCCGAATCGGTTGCGAACCCAGACTTTATGTGCCGGAATATTGTGGTTAACCCAACCTCCTACCTGAATGATGCGAAGCGTTCCGTTCGGGCAGATGGCCTGCACCATAAAACCAACCTCATCACTATGTGCGTCAAGCTGAACAACCGGACGCTTGCCGTTATTTTCTTTACGGCGGATATACAGGTTGCGCATGCGATCTTCTGTAACTTCTCCGAGTCCCTCTGCATAAGGGCGAATCGCTGCAACCACTTCATCTTCGAAACCGGATGTACCGTTTGCATTTGAAATTGCTGCAATCATTTCCAGCGTCGTTTTTTTATCCATTCTGATACCTCTTTATGAAAGTTTTACTTTCTTGAACTCTTCCATGAAATCAACAATGTAGTTTGCTGTGGTCTCAAGCATCTCCTTGCCCCACTCCTCTGTAGCGGTACTCGGATGATCCGGTCCAATCCAGCCGCTGTCAGTTACATGCGGAGTATTGCGAAGAATCTCAACAGTAACTCCCTTGTACTCAACGGAACGGAAACCGGTTGTCTTCAGGTTTTCGGACAGATGCTTGAACTGAAGCTCACCACCGATCTCGCTCTTATCAACTAACGACGGATCAATGCCAAGAATCGCCGCTGTTTCTTCACCGCCGCCGTGGCCACCTTTCCATGCCGGGTTCATATCCCATGCCATCAGCCACCAGTTAAGCATAGCAACCAGGCAACCCTTGTCTTCGAATTCCATGCCAAGCGCTCAATCATCTTAATGTTTCCGCCATGTCCATTCAGAAAAACGAATTTTCTGGCTCCGTGACGATACAGACTCAGGAACACCTGACGGCAGAACTGATAGAGCACTTCATTGTCAATATCAATGGTACCCGGATACGGAGCTAAGCTCTGGCAAGCGCCATACGGAATAGTCGGAGCAATCAAAACATCGCTCTTCTTCTCGATTTTCTCTAACAAATGCTCCGGAATCAATGTATCTGTTCCAAGTGGCATATGACGGCCATGACACTCAATACTTCCAATAGAAACAAGTACCATATCATTTTTTTCAAAATATTCCTGGGCCTTCGGCCAGGTCAGATTTGCTAATCTCATAATTTTCTTTCCTTTCATGTAATAATTATTCTCTGCTGAAAAATCGGACTATCCGGAAACCGGATAGTCCGACATCCGTTCATTACTGTGCTACTTTAACCTTCTCCAGGCTGTGGTAACCATTGGCATCCATAACGAATCCTTCAACCTTCTTGTTAGCACCAACGTTGATGGAGCTGTAGTATACCGGGATATTATTGTTAATCTCATCTAATTTAATTGCAAGTTCCTTATAAAGCTCTTTACGTTCCTCTTCATTTGTGTTGGAACGAGCCTCTTCGATCAGCTTATCAACATCCGGATCTGCAAGGAAGCTTCGGTTACCTGCAGCACCCTGCTGAGTTGAGTGTTCAAGAGAATAGTATGAGTAATCAGCATCTCCACTGGAGGTTGTCCAACCAAAATATGCTAAGTCGTGATCGCCGGCGGTAGTTCTGGAAATAAAGCTTCCAAACTCGAGAACTTCTAAGTTGCACTGTACACCTACTTCAAGGAGCATTGCCTGCATAGCCTGGCACATCTCGATACGGGACTGGTTATCGTTAACCCACAGAGTTGTAGAGAAACCATTCGGATATCCAGCCTCTGCAAGTAATTCTTTTGCTTTTGTCGGATTATATTCTTTAACACCTGTTGAGTAATAGCCAAATACTGCCGGAGCAATAATCGAATCTGCTGTCTGTCCGCTGCCTGCATTGATTGTATCAATAATAGTCTGACGGTCGATAGCCATAGACATAGCCTCGCGAACCTTCGGATTATCAAACGGCTTTTTGTTCATGTTCATGGATACATACCAGCAGGTAAGAGACGGAATCTCATAAACCGTAAGTTTATCATCGCTGTTAACCTTCGGAATATCGTTTACAGCTAAATCATATGCCAGATCTACTTCACCGGTTTCCAGAGCAATGGTACGCTGGGAAGTTTCCGGGATAACCTTCATAATCAGATTTTCTGTTTCCGGTTTTCCTGCATAATAATCATCAAATGCTTTCAGTGTCACATGATCACCCTGATTCCATTCAACGAATTTATATGGGCCGGAACCAACCGGATTCAGAATAAATGCATTCTCATCTGCTTCCACAACTGCCTTCGGAACAATTGCTGCAAATGGAATTGCAAGGTTGCGAAGTGTTGGTGCGTACGGTGCAGTTGTCTTAACCGTTACGGTATGGTCATCATCCACTGTAACTTCTTCAATAAAGTTAACAATGTAAGAAACAGCTGCAGAATTACGTGCACGGTCAAGGGAGAATTTAACATCTTCTGCTGTCAGATCGCTTCCATCATGGAACTTAATGCCCTCACGAATTTTAAATACATAAGTCTGGTCATCCGTCTGTTCCCAGCTTTCAGCAATCTGAGGAACAACTTCGTTGGTCTCTGGATCAACTGTAACCAGCGTATCAAAGATCTGTGTATTAACCTGAACAGCCGGTGTTTCCTTACCCTGATGCGGGTCAAGGGAGGTAACGTCCGCGCCCTGTGCCCAAGTCAGAGTGGTCTTATAACCGTCAGCAGTTCCACTGTCGGCTCCGTTGTTTCCCTGTTTGCCGCCGCAAGCTGCCAGTGACAGTGCCATAGCTGCTGCCAGCACTAACGACATAGCACGATTAAAATTTTTTTTCATACATTTTCCTCCTGTCTTCCTCGTTTTTATAAAACGTATTCCACATTCACTGCGGTACATACCAATACCGCAGCGACAATGTACACACTTAGGTTAAATCTCACCTCTCTGCACACGCAGGCAGGTAACAAAGTGTCCCGGTTCCTGTTCGGTCAGAACCATATCCTGCTGACGGCATGCATCCGTAGCATATGGACAACGTTTTGCAAACCGGCATCCTTTTTCCGGGTTAATCGGTGATGTAATCTCACCCTTCATTGTAATACGGTTCATCGGAACCTTTGGATCCGGAATCGGAATGGCTGATAAAAGTGCCTGTGTATATGGATGCATCGGATGTTTAAATAATTTATCGGACGGTGCTTTTTCAACCATCTGTCCCAGATACATAACCAGAATGTCATCGGAAATATATTTAACAACCGAAAGGTCATGTGTGATGAACAGGTATGTCAAGCCAAGGTTGTCCTGCAGATCCTGCATCAGGTTCAGAATCTGTGCCTGAATAGAAACATCCAGCGCCGAAACCGGCTCGTCACAGACAATAAACTTCGGTTCCAATGCTAATGCACGGGCTATACCGATACGCTGACGGCGGCCACCGTCAAGCTCATGAGGATAGGTATTGATAAGTCGGCCTGCCAAACCTACCATATCCATAATCTCGCGTACACGTTTCTGAATTCCTTCTTTATCTTTCCGATCAAAAAGCTTCTGTACAAGCAGCGGTGCAGCAATTGCTTCACTGACTGTCATACGAGGATTTAGCGATGCAAAGGGATCCTGAAATATGATCTGCATATCGCGGCGCATATCCTTCATCTGTTTATCATTCAGAGCCCGAATATCCTTCTGGTCAAAATACACTTTGCCATCCGTCGGCTCGTGGAGACGCAATATGGCACGTCCCATTGTTGACTTTCCACAGCCAGACTCACCAACAACGCCCAGTGTTTTTCCGGCATCAATGGTAAAGCTAATATCATCAACGGCATGAAGCATACCATTCGGTACAGGGAAAAACTTTTTCAGGTGTTCAACCCTCAGAATTTCATGATTCTGTTCTGCCATATCTCTCACCTCCTTTATTTCATGCAGCGGAAGCAACGAACCTTATGGCCGTCTTCCAGTTCCATAAGCTGCGGGTTCTCTACATGGCACCGTTCTTCCGCATACTTGCAGCGGTCAGCAAATTTGCAGCCCTTCGGAAGCATCGTTGGATCCGGCATCATACCATCAATGGCTGCCAGCCGACGGCTGTTTGTCTCCAGATTCGGAATGGAACCAAACAGGCCTTCCGTATATGGATGCAGAGTATTTTCATATACCTGAGACAGCGTTCCATATTCTACGATTTCTCCTGCATATATAATTGCAACACTGTCACAGTTCTGTGCAACAACACCCAGGTCATGGGTAATCAGCAGCATGGATGTATTGTTCTTCTGCTTCAGGTTTCGAATCATTTCCAGAACCTGGGCCTGGATAGTAACATCCAGAGCTGTTGTCGGCTCATCCGCAATCAAAAGCTGCGGATTGCAGGCCAGAGCAATTGCAATGATTACTCGCTGCTTCATACCACCTGAAAACTGATGCGGAAAATCATTGTAGCGTCCTGCAGGAATTCCAACCATCTCCAGCATATCGCCTGCCTGCTTTTTAGCATCCTGCTTGGAAAGCTCCGGATGATGGTTACGAATAACTTCCAGAATCTGATCGCCTACAGGCATAACCGGATTTAAAGATGTCATAGGATCCTGGAAAATCATGGAAATCTGACGACCGCGCATCTGACGCATCTCTTTTTCCGTTAATTTCAGAATATCCTGATCTTCATACATAATTTCACCGGAACGAATCTCTCCCGGCGGGTGTGGAATCAAGCGCATAATGCCACGCGCAAGGGTTGTTTTTCCTGCACCCGTCTCACCAACCAGACCAAGGGTTTCACCTCGCTTAATCTGCAGGTTTGCATCGTTCAGTGCGTAAACCACACCATCTGATGTGGAATAGACGATATTTAAATTCTTAACATCCAACAAAATATCGGACATATATATCCCTCCTTTATGGCACTGCGTTCATTAGTTCTTAAGTTTCGGATCCATCGCATCGCGAAGGCCGTCACCCATCAGGTTTAACGAAAGAATCGTCAGCATGATTCCAAGTCCCGGAATCACAGTCACATGCCATGCATCGCGAATATAAACACGTGCATTGGACAGCATAGCTCCCCATTCCGGTGTTGGCGGCTGAATACCTAAACCAAGGAACGACAGACCGGCTATCGATAAGATTGCGCCGGCAAGACCAAGGGTTGCCTGCACGATAATCGGTGCAAGTGCGTTAGGAATAATATACTGAAAAATAATCGTACCATTACCGCAGCCAATGGAACGAGCTGCCTCAATGAAATCCTGATCTTTAACTGTCAGAACTGCTGCTCGGACGGTACGGGCAAATGTCGGAATGTATGCAATTGCAATTGCAATCATAACATTCCAAATGCTTGTGCCAAGTGCAGCCACAATTGCAGTTGCAAGAAGCATCGAAGGAATTGCCAGCAGAATATCCATCACACGCATGATGATTGTATCTGTTTTACCGCCATAATAACCGGAAACGGCACCGAGTATACCACCTGCACACAGCGCCAGGATAATCGCGATACCTCCGGTAAACAGAGAGTAGCGTGCTCCCCACAGCATACGCAGCAGCATATCACGTCCAAATTCATCCTGACCGAAAATGTGCTTAGCACTGGGACCTTTCAGACGATTCACCAAATCCTGCTTTACAACGAATTCGTTATAGATAGAATTGTGCGTTGCCGCATCAATAATAAGGGTTGAAACAGATATAATTACAAGTAAGAGAATAAACGCAAGACCAATCATTGCCATGCGGTTCTTACGGAAGCGTCTCCATGCTTCCTGCCACAGCGAGCGCTGCTTTTTTTCTTCGACTGCCGGATTATTAACCGGTTTGTTCTGTTCCTGCATATGGCTCACCGTCCTTTCTTGTAGAGTGATTTGATTCGCGGATCAACAAAGGCATAAATAATATCAACCATCAAATTCACTAAGGTAAACATCGTTGCCAGGAAAATAACACATCCAAGAACCATCGGAATATCCTTTGATTTAATTGATTCAACCATCAGTCGTCCAAGACCCGGCCATGAGAAAATTGTTTCTGCAAGCATCGCACCGCCGAGCAGGTTTCCGAACTGAAGACCAACTGCCGTGATAATCGGAATCAAAGCATTTTTCAGCATGTGCTGGAATGTAATGGTTCTCTCATCATCACCTTTGGCACGAGCGGTTGAAATATAATCCTGACGGATAACCTCCAGCATAGACGATCTTGTCATTCGTGCTACCATCGCTGCTGAGTTGAATCCCAGCGTCAACGCCGGCAGAATCAAGCTCTTCAGCATCGGCCCGAAGCCGGATGCCATACCCTGAGATGGGAGCCAGCCAAGTGTCAGAGAAAAAAGCATAACCAGCAATAAACCTGACCAGAAGTTCGGCATAGACACACCAATAAGGGCGAATACCATGGAAACATTATCCAGCAGAGAGTACTGTTTCTTTGCTGAGATAATACCGATCGGAATACCGATCAAAAGTGCAACTAGAATACCTGCAGTTGCAAGGATTGCCGTGTTCGGCAGACGCATGATTACCTGGTCCCAAACAGGAATACTGTTTTTGTAGGAAACACCAAGACTACCGTGAAGCAAATCGCGCATGTAGTGAAAATACCGTACGAAAATCGGATCATTCAATCCCAATTCCTCACGTTTCATTGCCAATGCTTCAGCGGTTGCCTGATCCCCCAAGATAATAGCTGCCGGGTCACCTGGAGCCAAGTTCAGAATAAAGAACACGACAAATGTGACACCAAGGATAACCGGAATCAGCATAAGCAAGCGCTTGAAGACGTATTTGTGCATATAGTTTTACCTCCTGTTCCTCTTTATGATTGACTTTTCTGACAATGCAGAATCTTCTAGCCATTCTCAATAAAACAAGTATAATCTAGCTTCAATAAAATTGTCAACAATTCTCACATGCTGTTAACAGCAAAAATTGTCTGTAATTTTGTTTATTTTCACTATATTTTATCGCTTGACACTAATTTTATAATTTTCTGCAATCGTAAAATTTGCTATTATACATTTTCGCATTGATGTCAAGAAAGAAAATCATCAAAAATATTATCGTGTGACTTTTCAGACATTTCACACAGAAAATAATGCTTTCGATTTTGTTAACAATCCACTATAATGAGCTTACAGCTAACGGACAAAAAACATCCGTGTAACCCATTTCTACTAGTAAGGAGGAGATGAAACATGCGAAAAATTGGCGGTATGTTCCACTACGAACCAAGTAAACCTATCGAAAACGGATATTTTTCACGTATCTGCTCACCTAAGGATGATCTAGCATTTGCCATGTCCGGACGATGCGGTATCTATTATTGCCTGCAGGATATTGCACGGCACGATACACGTAAAGTCGCATATGTACCTATGTATACCTGCGAGACGGTCCTTGCTCCTTTTGAGAAAGCCGGGTATCAGCTGAAATTCTATGACTTGGACCAAGATTTGCACAGCGTTTTTGACCCTGCAGTCATCGATGAGATCAGTGTTTTATCTCTTTGCGGATACTATGGATTCTGTAACTATGACCATGATTTTGTTAAAGCATGCAAAGATAAAGGAGTTGTGATTTTCGAGGATGTAACTCACTCCATGCTTTCTGCTGACGGTATCGATCCACTTTGTGATTATTTTGCCGGTAGCTTCCGTAAATGGATGGGCGTTGCCTGTGGTGGATTCGCTGTCAAAAGAAACGGAACTTTTGAAACACCTCTTCTGCCGGTAGAAGCAACACACCTTAAGCAGCGCAAAGAGTCGATTGAGACGGGTAACGGCGACATTTTCTGGGAGGGTGAGTTGCGCCTTCGCCAGATATTTGACAGCTATGCAGGCGATGAGAATTCGGAGTATATCCTGCGCCATGCAGATTTTGATTCAATCTGTCATGCAAGACGTGAAAACTATGCTGCGCTTTTAAACGCGCTTACAGCACCTCTTCACGGCATACAGCCTGTATTTCCTGAACTTCCAGAGGCTTCCGTTCCAAGTCATTTCTGCCTGTATGCCGAAAAGCGCGATGAACTGCAGCAATACCTGGCAGATCATCAGATTCGCTCGACTGTCTACTGGCCGGTTGGACCGCTGGTTCATCCTCAGCCAGAATCATCGGTACAATACATTTATGACCACATAGTATCTCTTCCCTGCGATCAACGCTTCTCATCTTCTGATATGCAGTACGTTGCGCAGGTCTTAAGGGATTATTCTGAAAATTTTATGAGGTAAATATGCAGGGACAACGAAAAGCATCCAATACTACTACATCCGAAATTGTTCTTGAATCTCTGCGAGAGCAGATTATCAATGGAACCCTTCAGCCTCAAGAAAAACTGATAGAGGCTGAAATTGCTCAGAAATTCGGACTTAGCCGAGGTCCTGTGCGCGAAGCGCTCCGGCAGCTTGCCGTCGAAGGGCTTGTTGACTATTGCCCGAACAAGGGCTGCACAGTCGCACTGCTTTCTCCACAAGATGCCTATGAAGTCTTTTTTTTTACGCGGCAGCCTTGAAAAGCTGGCGATTCAGAAAAGCAATTGCCGTCTCAGTGATTATGATCTCATGATAATGGAAGCCAGCATCGAAGAATTCCGAAAGGCTATTCTTGCAGGTAATACCATGAGGCCGTTCATGCCGATGAGACATTTCACCAGCAGATCATCCGCTCTGCCCAGCTTAATCGACTGACAAAAATGTGGGAGCTTCTAAGCCCACTGAATGGTGCCATGTTCCTCTCGGTTCAAAATGCCAATCGCTTCGGACAATTAAGCGGAGATGCTGAAACGCTTCAGAATGCCAAATGCTTAGAATCAAACAACACGGATCCAAGCCTCTCCCATAACGGAGGTGCTGCAGTATGGACACACCAATGCCTGTTGGAAGCCATCCGGAATAATGATCTCCAGACCGCCTGTGCTCTTTTGGACCAACATTATGAAGGAACTAGCAGACGTGTGTACAGACTTTCACTTATGAAAGAACAAAACTTTTGATTTGATTCATTATAAAAAAGCGGTGCTGGATTTGATATCCAACACCGCTTCAGACTGTAGAGAATCTTGGTGCTGGGTGTTATGCCCAGTACCATTTTTCTTTAAATTTTGATTTTATTCTTGTTCTTAGCTCAAAATATAAAAAAGTGGCTGTATTCCAGCCTCGTTTTTCCAGAATCTTTGCCAGTTTTTTCAGATTCATGCATGCAAAGGTAAGCCCGGCTTTCATCTCCATCCGTGCCTTTCCTACATATTGCGTATATCGAAATCCATGCTGTTCTTTCGCTGTACCGAATATCCTCTCTATGGTTTCTTTTCTTAACTGATAGATCTGTCTGTTCCTATCGTGTGCCGAATGTCTTCTGCCACTTCCATATATTCTTCCCATACATGACGTGTGATCATTTTTACATGATCCTTACTTTCTGTGCATTTTGAAAGATATTGGCATTCAGCACAATGTTCACCGCAGCTTTTATACTCTTTATATCCACTTCTGTTTGTTGTACTGTATGTCAATATATGTGCTCCCGGACATATATAACAATCATAGTATTCATCATATGCGAATTCGTGTTTTCCGAAAAAGCCTTCTTGGGTCTTGGGACGGGTATACGGAAAAAGTGGTTGAATTCCATCTTCCAACAGCTGATGGGCGATTGCCGGAGTTTTATATCCTGCATCTGCAACTACCATGTGCGGATTCAGTTTAGATATCTTATCGTATAATGCCTTAAAAGTACGACTGTCATGCTCATTACCAGGATGTACTGTATATCCAAGGATCCAGCCATGTTTATCACAGGCAGTTTCTACAGCATATGCAAAAACGTGTTTATGTTCACCCTTTCGAAACCATCCACTTTCCGGATCGCTGATGCTGCATTTTTGTGTTTTCACATCTTCAGGAAGTTCTTCAGATATAGAATCCTTATCATTTCCGGTTCCACCGGACGCAGGTGGCTGGTTATCATCTTTTTTCTTCAATGGCTTTTTTCCATGTGCCAGACGATCTTTTTCAATCTCTTTATTTAATTCCTCTTCATACCAGAGAGCCTGTTCGTGTGCAACCCGCTTACGCATTTTTTTACTGTTTGCACAGGCTTTTACATGTGTTGCATCCACGAAGATCTGTTCTGTATTTACAAGCTTATATTTCATACAATCTTCCAAAATCTTTGAAAAGATCTGCTCAAAAAGGTCTGTATCTTTGAAACGGCGGGTATAATTCTTTCCAAATGTAGAAAAATGAGGTACTGGATCTAACATGTCTAGTCCGAGAAACCAGCGGTATGCAACGTTTACCTCAATCTCTTTCATGGTCTGACGCATGCTTTTTATCCCATAGAGATACTGAATGAATGGTATCTTTATCAGCATGACGGGATCCATACTGGGACGGCCGTTATCCGGACAGTATTTTTCTTCAACCAGATCATAAATAAAATTCCAATTGATTGCCCTATCAATTAATCGCAGCATATGGTTTTGAGGTACCATGTCATCCATGGAAAACATCATCATTTGTTCTCTTTTTTTATCTGCATTTTTCGTCATCATAAAAAAACACCGCCCTTCTGATATTTATTATATCAGAAAAGCGGTTCCAACAATAGCAAAACCCTGCAAAAGCAGGGCTTTGTCTACAGTCTGAAGCGGTGCTGGATTTGATATCCAACACCGCTTTTTTACTGCCTAAAAATAAAAAAGAGCGCGCGACGGGACTCGAACCTGCGACCTCCTGATCCCAAACCAGGCGCTCTAGCCAAGCTGAGCCACACCCCATCATCCACGTTTATATTTGATTTTCTTGAACGTTTATATACCTTCAAAACTGCACACTGAATTTCTTCTACTTTCTATCTTCCATCCTTCAGGAAATAACTTCCTCCTACCTATCCTTAACCATAACCTTTTGGTTAAGCCCTCGACCGATTAGTAACAGTCAGCTTCACGTATTACTACGCTTCCACCTCTGCCCTATCTACCTCGTCGTCTTCA